>NZ_JAUBRM010000009.1:0-117348 GCF_036701905.1 Microcoleus sp. MON2_D5 | reverse complement strand
TTTGCACTTTACCCTCGCTCTCGCGATCGCATAGCCCAGGCTACATCAAGTGCGATCGATATATTCAGCAAGCCCTAGCTAGGAAAAAGAGCGATCGCTTGACAATTGATTGGTTCATGAGGCTTCAGCTTGTGCCAAAAATTTTTGTCTTCGAGATGCGAAAGCCGCCAAATCTGCCTCGGTGAATTGAGTTTGCTGCCATGAGGGACGGGCAAGCAGTCGATCGCACCAAGCTTGAATTTTAGGATAGCCGTCTAGGGACACGCCAACCCAAGATAGCAAGGGCACGACGGTGCCGGCAACGCACTCGGCAAACGTGACATTGTTGCTAGCGAAATAAGGGCGATCGTCCAGCAAGCCTTCAAAGAATTTCAGCACAGTATTGACTTTTTCCTTAGCCTTTTCGATTTCCTGCGGTTGGGGAGTTCCCCGTCCCATTTTTTCACTGCTTAGGGGGTAAATTTGCGGTAGAAGTTCGTTAACCGTGACCAATTCTACCATCCTCACAACTGCCAAATCTTTCGGTTCTTTTGGCAGCATTGCCGGTTCGGGATACTTCGTTTCTAGATAGTCAAGAATTGCTAGAGACTCGACGACCGTGAAGTCATCATCGACCAAAACAGGGATGCGGTGAAAAGGATTTATTGCGACAAACTCAGGCTGCAAGTGATCGCCGTCCAAGTGGATTTCTACTAATTGAAAGTCCAGGTTTTTTTCTAAGAGGGCGATCCAGACGCGGCGGGAGTTGGGGGAAATGGGAGTGTGGTAAAGTTTCATAAATGGTGTGCCTGGTTAGTGATAGGTAATAAAAGCCACATTTTGATTATGCACTTAGGCGGATCAGTTTTTGCTGCCTTCTCTCAAAGTTATTCGAGAGTTTGATCTGAAATTACTCTGCTCCGTTTACAGGCTTCCTCCGCAGTCATCGCCTCGCTAGTTTCCCACTCTGCAAAAGTCACTTCTAGGGATTCAGATAGCGCTTCTTCATAAGCGATCTTTTCCCGTCCAGTATTCTGAGCTAAACTTGTCGTCATGTCTGCAAGGAGAAGATCTAAAAATTTAATATCATTCCCTATATCGGCAGCCTCATCCTCATCTACATCTTCAATTACCTGCAAACGTTCTTGATAGGCATTAATTAGATGTTCAATGGCTTCTATAATAAACCTTAAATCTTTAAATGATAGATTCATGTTAGCTTACTATCCTATAAATCACCTCTACAGGTAGTATGAGGGAGCGATTTCAGAGTCATCGTCAGAGGTACGTTCGGCACGAATCTCGTCCATAATTTCCTGAAAATCTGGATCGTCTTTAAACACACCCGCAAATTATTGCATCCAGGCGGGTTCTGAAGCTTGAATCGGGACTTCCCAGGAAAGAGTTTCAATATGCTTAAGTCTTTCTAAAAATGTGGTTTGAATTTTGGTAATTGCTTCTTCTCGACTTGCTGCTTCAACTCGACATTGCGGAAACTCAAAAATAGAAGCAGAAACCTTTCCTGAAGAGAGGGTTTCTAACAGGAGTGTTACTTTCAATTGGCTAGATGGTTGGGATTGCAATACATTTAAGCTTGTTAACCTATTGACATTCGCTTTAGGGATTTTATTAATTTCGCAGTACATATTACATTGCTGCACCAACTCTGATTTAACAGCGCAAAACTCCTTGCACACTATGAAAATTCTGCAAGCATCTCCAAATGCTGAATGAGGTTTCATCTCATTTTTATACTTTAATGGCAATTTATAGTTAAAATTCTTTGATCCAAAGCATTTATTTTTAGCATAAAATCCGATAATTAACGATATTTTCTCAAGAGAGAAGAGATAGCCTATCTCCTTTTCAATAACAAGTTGTATGTCAATAACTTGAATATTCGATATATTGACTTTTGCCATTTTCAAAATCTTGATATCCTCCCTCCCACCAAAAAATACAATCTGGTCAACTTGATGTATCTTAAACAGGTTGTGAATGTATTCGCGTAATTCATCTAGGCATTGGGAGCGTAGCTTTCTTGCTATAACTTGATCAGACTTTTCTAACCGATAGCTCGGATCGAGTACTTTCTGATACTCTCCTCTTTTAAGGTTTGCCACTCTTTCCGAAAATCCAACAGTTTTACCAATGTCATTGATAATATTTTTCCTGATAACAAGGAATACATCATAGGATAATTTTTTACTCTCAAATAAAAGCTGATGGCGCTCTACATCATATATCACGGCACCAATTTCTGTAGGAAAATAGTTTCCTCTAAAAGAACCATAAATTGGCCCAAACTCCAAATCTAAAAATAGAGTATTCATCTACCTGCTACTTGCTAACTAGCTCAATTTTTTAATCCTACTATAATTGTGCAACGCCAAAGCACTTCCCAAATATAACAAACAGGGCGGGCCCTAAAGCCCGCCCCATCAAACTAGCTATTAGTAATCAAACGATCGACTTAGTAATCGAAGTCGCCGCCGCCCATGCCGCCGCCAGCGCCAGCAGCAGCAGCGCCATCCTTCGGTTCAGGCTTGTCAACGACGATACACTCGGTTGTCAGCACCATGCCAGCAATAGATGCTGCATTTTGCAGAGCAGAACGAGTCACCTTCGCAGGGTCAACGATACCAGCTTCAAACATATCGACAAACTCATTTGTCGCTGCGTTGAAACCAACGTTGAACGGCTTTTCTTTGACGCGCTCAGCAATCACAGCGCCATTCAAACCAGCATTTTCAGCAATCCGCTTCAGAGGAGCAGCCAGAGCCCGTGCCACAATCAAAGCACCGGTCAATTCTTCGCCCTTGAGGCTGCTGTTAGCCCACTCTTCTAATTGAGGAGTCAGGTGAGCCAAAGTTGTACCGCCGCCAGGAACAATTCCTTCTTCTACTGCAGCTTTGGTAGCGTTGATCGCATCTTCAAGACGCAGTTTGCGATCCTTCATTTCGGTTTCGGTAGCCGCGCCGACTTTGATGACTGCGACGCCGCCAGCCAATTTGGCCAAACGTTCTTGCAGCTTTTCTTTGTCGTAGGAAGATTCGGTTTCGTCCATTTGACGGCGAATTTGTTCGCAGCGGGACTTAACGGCAGCTTCGTTACCTTCGGCAACAATTGTGGTGCTGTCCTTGGTGATGGTGATGCGGCGAGCTTTGCCGATCATGTCGAGCTTGGTGTTTTCCAGTTTCAAACCGGCATCTTCGGTGATTAGTTGACCGCCGGTCAATACGGCGATATCTTCTAACATGGCTTTGCGTCGATCGCCAAAACCAGGTGCTTTAACAGCAGTCACGTTCAACACACCGCGCAGTTTGTTGACAACGAGGGTAGCTAAAGCTTCTTTCTCAATGTCTTCTGCAATGATCAACAGCGGGCGGCCAGAACGAGCTACTTGTTCGAGCACAGGTACTAAATCTTGTACCAGAGCAATTTTCTTGTCTGTCAGCAAGATGAAAGGTTCTTCTAGAATCGCTTCCATCCGTTCGGTGTCGGTGACGAAGTAGGGAGAAATGTAGCCTTTGTCGAAGCGCATCCCTTCGGTGATTTCCAATTCGGTGGTCATAGACTTCCCTTCTTCCAGGGAAATCACGCCTTCTTTGCCCACCTTGTCCATTGCGTTAGCAATCATTTGGCCGACTTCATCGTCGTTACCAGCAGAGATGGAGCCGACTTGAGCGATGGCTTTGGAATCTTCTACTTGTTTGGCGTGTTCGGCAATTTTTTCTACCAAAAACGTGGTTGCTTTGTCAACACCGCGCTTGAGGGCGATCGCATTTGCGCCGGCTGCTACGTTACGCAGACCTTCTTTGACCATTGCGTGAGCCAAAACGGTAGCAGTTGTGGTACCGTCGCCTGCTGCGTCGTTGGTTTTGGAAGCTGCTTGACGGATCAGGGCAACGCCTGTATTTTCTACGTGGTCTTCTAGTTCGATTTCTTTGGCGATGGTAACACCGTCATTGACGATCTGAGGAGCTCCGAATTTCTTTTCGAGAACCACGTTGCGGCCTTTGGGGCCGAGGGTTACTGCCACTGCTTCGGCCAAAATGTCCATACCGCGTTCGAGGGCGCGACGTGCATTTTCGTTGTAGATGATACGCTTAGCCATAGTTTTTGGGGATGTGAGGGTTTGAGATTTTGGATTGGGGATGATGGATTTTAGTCACTTGTCCCGTGTCATTAGTTGTTTGGCGGCGTTCGCTTTAAACTAATGACTGATGACTAAGGACTAAGGACTGATGACTAATGATTAATTAGTTAACGATTGCCAGAATGTCTTTTTCGGCTAGCAAGACGTATTCGTCGGTGCCGAGTTTGATGTCGGTGCCGGCGTATTTCGAGTAGAGAACTTTGTCGCCGACTTTGACTTCCATTTCAGTGCGAGTGCCGTCGTCGTTGCGCTTGCCAGGGCCCACGGCCGCGACTTCGCCTACTTGGGGCTTTTCCTTAGCTGTGTCGGGCAGAAGGATGCCGCCGGCGGTTTTTTCTTCGCTAGCGCTTACTTTCACGAACACGCGCTCGCCTAACGGTTTAACGGTAGAAACACTCAGTGATACTGCTGCCATAAATAAATCTCCAGATTACAGATTGTCGTCAGTCAGTCGTCAGGGGTCACGATGAAAGCAACAGCGGACTACTTACAACTGACATATTAGCACTCTCGACTCCTGAGTGCTAATTTAGCTTTAGTCAGGGGCGATCGCAACTTAGTTGTCAGTACGGGTTCCCGAACCGACCATGAGTGGGCGCTCCGGAGAGGGGGAAGCGGGAGTGGGGGCTGTGGTGATGACTTTCGATCGCTAACCAATTACTGTTGACGAATGAATAAAATGCTGGAAAATAACGATGAATCTTGCAGCCAAGGCTTGAGCGCTTGCGTCCAAAGCCTGGGCATCGCTCAAATCGAGCGACATATTTTTATCTGTGCCGACCAAACCGTGCCCAAGTGCTGCGATCGGCAAACCAGTCTGGAGGCGTGGAATTACTTAAAAAAACGCTTGCAAGAATTGGGGTTGGACAAGCCAAGTGCCGATCGACCAACCTGCGTCTTTCGCACGAAAGCCAATTGCCTGCGAGTGTGCGCGTCTGGCCCGATTATGGTAGTCTATCCAGACGGAGTGTGGTATCGCGACGTTACTCCACCCGTCATTGAGAGAATTATTCAGGAACATCTCCTAAACTCAAAGGTAGTTCAAGAATACGCTTTCTTGATTCATCCTTTGCCTGTGCCTCGTGAGGCGGAGCCAAACATTTAAGTGTAGCGCTGTTTAAAGTACAGGGTTATAGGTAAAGTGTTAAATTTAAGGTTAAGGGTGAGAATTTGAGACAGTTTGGCGTCCGGGCGATCGCACCTGCTACAGTTCAATAAAACTGTAGGTAGGTGATTGTCTTCGTGCAGCTTCCCGTGTTCCTTGTGTTTCTCAAAAGGTACAGTAAAAAAAATCGATCGGAGGAACTGTGAAATTTTGTGCAAAAATTTCTCAGTGGCAGACACTAAGCAGGTTGCCAAACTACACTAGAAGCAGTTAAATACGTAAGTAGGGAGTCTGCTTAAATTTCTCTATATCAGAAGTACCATTTAAAACCGGGGCATTAACCTGAAATTGAACCGATCGAGATTAAATATTTAACTTGGGCTCTGTTAGGGAGTCTCCAATCAATCAGGGCTGATCTTGATAGGGCGATCGTGAATTACAGGTTTGGGCTGCATTCCAGGTCGTAAGACACTCACGAACAGCCCTCAATTATAGGTTGGAAAGCGGTAATACCCGCCCCGCTTTCCCTCACCGCCATCCCTTCAGCCGACCGTCGTCCTCCACTCCCAGCCTGGTGGCGGGGGACTGACGGAAAAAACAGAAGTGAAAACGAGGAAGCGTGCGGGATACTTTAGCGGGAATAAACATGACAAAGGACAATAATTCAGGAGAGCAAAAACGGCTGATGCTGGTTGACGACGACCCCAACTTGATCTTGCTGGTCAAGGACTACTTGGAGTTTCGGGGTTACAACGTCATTACAGCAGAAAACGGCAGAGACGCTCTGGAAAAACTAGAACAAGAAGTTCCCGACTTGATTATCTGCGATGTGATGATGCCGGAAATGGACGGCTACACTTTAGTCAAACACATCAGAGAAGACCCTCGCACTAGCTGGATTCCAGTTCTTTTCTTGTCCGCAAAAGGTCAAAGTTCAGACCGAGTAAAAGGCTTGAGCACTGGGGCTGACGTTTATATAGTCAAGCCTTTTGAACCAGAAGAACTGGTAGCCCAAGTGGAATCTTCTCTGAAAGCAGCATCGCGCTTGATTCGCCACTCAAATCCCGGTATGGAGAGTGGCCCAAAAATTAAGGCGCGCCGCAATGTCGAATTGACTCCCACTGAGTTAAAGGTGGTACAGTTGCTAGCCCAGGGTATGGCAAACCGCCAGATCGCAGACGTGATGAATGTCAGCCAGCGGACTATCGAAAGCCACGTCAGCAATATGCTGGGCAAAACAGGTCTGCACAACCGGACAGAGTTAGCTCGCTGGGCTCTTGAAAGCAAAAAGGCTTGAGCGGAGGTAGTCTGCGCTATGAAATCAGGGGAGCAAAATCTACTGCTATGCGCTTGGGTATGCCTGCTTGGCGGTAGGGCGGTACGGCGGTAGTTTGAAGGCGCCATTAACCTTGACACGGCAGCCGGTATTGAGTTACTAGGCATATAGTTTGTGAGGGCCCCTCGCTCAAATGCAAGCAGGCTTAAAAGAACCCTCTGGCGGTAGAGCCGAAAATATGAAATACTGGGGAGATGGAGTTTTCTGAAGTTTAATCTATTGCCTCAGTTAGCTCCATGTTGCTAAAATGTGATATTTAGATTAACTTCTTTCTACAATTATTAGGTCTAAGTTTCTATGACAAACTTAATGAACCGCCTTTCTATTTTTGTGGACGGGAACAATATGTTCTACGCTCAACAAAAGAACGGCTGGTTTTTTGATCCTCGCAGGGTGCTCGAATATTTCAAAACTTCGCAGCCGAATGTCATCTTGATCAATGCTTTCTGGTATACGGGCCTGAAAGACCCCCAAGATCAAAGGGGATTTCGAGATGCTTTGATCAGTCTAGGTTACACGGTTCGCACTAAAATTCTTAAGGAATATTACGACGATGCTTCGGGCAGATATTCTCAAAAGGCTAATTTAGACATAGAAATTGTGGTTGATATGTTTAATACCGTGGATCAATACGACCAAGTTGTGCTGTTTAGCGGGGATGGGGATTTTGAGCGGGCGATCGAGCTGCTCCGCTCGAAAAATACTCATATTACTGTGGTATCAACCGAAGGAATGATTGCAAGAGAGTTAAGAAATGCTACAGATAGGTATATAGACCTAAATGAAATTAGGGAACATATCGAGAAGATGGATTATTAGTCAGTAGTTATTAGTCATTAGTCATTAGTCATTAGTCATTAGTCATTAGTTATTAGTCATTAGTCATTAGTCATTAGTCATTAGTCATTAGTCAGCAGTCATTAGTCAGTAGTTATGGGTTGGGGGTTATTAATTATTCGTTATTGGCGCGAGACAGGGGACTGGTGACTGGAGGCTAAAATCCAGAAAAACGGACAAGTAAAAATCAGGAAAACACTTTTTAGAGCTATGAAAACTCAACCAAGTCAAGACCGGATTATTATTTTCGATACGACTTTGCGGGACGGAGAACAATCTCCGGGTGCATCTCTGAATGTTGATGAAAAGCTGACTATAGCTCGCCAGTTAGCGAGATTGGGCGTGGATGTGATTGAAGCGGGTTTCCCTTTCACCAGCACGGGAGATTTTGAGGCAGTCCAAAAAATAGCCCGATCGGTTGGCACGGAAGATGGCCCGACAATTTGCGGTTTAGCACGGGCGAGAAAGCAGGATATTAAAACAGCAGCAGAGGCTCTGAAACCAGCAGTAAATTCGCGAATTCATACGTTTCTGGCTACGTCTGATATTCACTTGGAGTATAAGCTGAAAAAGACGCGGGCTGAGGTTCTGGAAATTGTGCCGGAAATGGTGGCTTACGCTAAGTCTTTTGTGGATGATGTGGAGTTTTCGCCGGAAGATGCTTGTCGATCGGAACCGGAGTTTTTGTATCAGGTTCTAGAACGGGCGATCGCAGCGGGTGCGACAACTGTTAATATTCCCGATACTGTCGGCTACACTACTCCGAGCGAATTTGGGGCTTTGATTCGGGGAATTAAGGAAAATGTGCCGAATATCGATCGCGCGATTATTTCGGTTCACGGTCACAATGACTTAGGATTGGCTGTTGCTAACTTTTTGGAAGCCGTAAAAAATGGCGCCAGACAGTTAGAATGCACGATTAACGGGATTGGCGAACGGGCGGGAAATGCGGCTCTGGAAGAGTTGGTAATGGCGCTTTACGTGCGGCGTCAATATTATAATCCGTTCTTGGGCCGGCCTGCGGATTCTGAGGAACCGCTGACAAATATTGACTCCCGCCAAATTTACAAAACTTCGCGCTTGGTTTCCAATTTGACGGGGATGTTGGTGCAGCCAAATAAGGCGATTGTCGGGGCAAATGCTTTCGCTCACGAATCGGGAATTCACCAAGACGGAGTGCTGAAAAATAAGCTGACATACGAGATTATGGATGCCGAGTCGATCGGCTTAACTGAAAATCAAATCGTCTTGGGCAAATTGTCGGGCCGCCACGCATTTCACACTCGCTTGAAAGAGTTGGGTTTTGAAATGGCCGACGATGAGCTAAATAAGGCTTTTGTCAAGTTTAAAGATTTGGCAGACAAGAAAAAAGAGATTACTGATTGGGATTTAGAGGCGATCGCCAATAACGAAGTGCACCAAGCACCGGAACTATTCCGGTTAGAATTGGTGCAAGTTTCCTGCGGCGACAAATCTCGCCCGACAGCAACTGTCACTGTGCGGAATCCGGCGGGCGAAGAATTGACCGATGCTGCGATCGGCACCGGGCCTGTGGATGCGATTTATAGGGCAATTAACCGGGTGGTAAACGTACCGAACGAGTTGATCGAGTTTTCTGTACAGTCGGTGACAGCAGGAATTGATGCGATCGGCGAAGTAACAATTCGCTTGCGCCACGAAGGCAAAGTATTTTCCGGTCACTCGGCAAATACCGACATTATCGTAGCCTCCGCAGAAGCATACATCAGCGCTTTAAATCGCCTGTATCAGGCATTGCAGCATAGTGCTGAAAAAGCCTCGGAACAGCCAACTCAGATCAGAAATGAAGTTGTTGCAGAAGCACAGCGCTGATAAATTTCTTGTCAGCCATTTTTCTTGAAACAAGCCGCAGACGAACCCAGAGCCAAGCAGATAAATCTTAATTTATCTGCGTTGTTCCGGGTTTATCTGCGGTTTAAAATTACTTTTTTTTACTAATAACCAACTCTTGAAAAATGCAAGACGAAACTTTAAAAAAAGAACGGCAATTCCACGATGCTTGGGCATCTACGATCGATATTGACGGCATTCAAGTCAATGATTACTTTGAAGCTTGTACCGCCCCAGAAAATAGATTTATCGTCCAGCAAATGGGCGATATTACGGGTAAACGCCTGTTAGATTTAGGCTGCGGCGCTGGAGAAAATAGCGTTTATTTTGCTAAAAAAGGCGCGAATTGTGTGGCGGCGGACTATTCTCAGGGCATGGTAGAAGTGGCTCTAAAATTGGCTGAGAAAAACGGCGTCAAAATAGACGGCTGCACGGTGAATGCAATGGCGCTAGATTTCCCGGACAACAGTTTTGATATTGTTTACGCTTCTAATTTGCTGCACCATTTGCCGGAACCTGAAAAGGCAATTCGCGAAATGCACCGCGTGCTGAAGCCTGGGGGTAAAGCTTGTTTTTGGGACCCGATGAAGCACAATCCGGTGATTAATGTTTACCGCAGGATGGCTACTGAGGTGCGGACTGAGGATGAAACTCCTTTGGATATTAATATTGTGAATTTTGTCCACTCTTTGTTTTCGGAGACTGCTTATGATACGTTTTGGCTAACATCGCTTTGGATTTTTTTGCGCTTTTATTTGATAGAAAAAGTGCATCCAAATGAGGAGCGTTATTGGAAAAAGATTATCATTGAACAAGAGAGATTGAAACCAGAATACTCTCGGTTAGAAGGGTTGGATGGGTTTTTGAAAAAGTTGCCTTTGATGAAGCGCTTGGCTTGGAATTTGGCTGTGGTGGCAACGAAGTAATTAAAAAAAGTACAATCAGTCAAAGCATTTAATTAAGAGGCTAATTATGCCAGAAACTATTACTGCTATCTACGAAAACGGGGTTTTACGTCCCCTGAGCCCTTTGTCATTGAATGATGGGGAAACTGTGCAGATTCAAGTCTGGCCAGATGATCCAAAAAAGCAGGCAGAATTGGCAATCCAGTTTTTAGTTGACCGAGGATTGGTGACTCCACTACCTAACAATCCCCATAACGTCGAGGCTGTCACTGATGAAGATGTGTATGAATTGGCTAAAAGGTTAGGGGCAAAACCGGGCAAGCCTCTATCAGAAATGATTATCGAGGATCGCGGCCCGTGGTAAACATTTATTTTTTAGATAGCAGCGCCCTCATCAAAAGATATGTGGTTGAAATTGGCAGCCCTTGGATAAAAACGCTCACGGATTCCCAGACTGGTAACTCGCTGCTTGTAGTCCGCATCACCTGGGTGGAAGTTCTTAGTGCTTTTGCACGCAGACAACGTGAAGGCGGTATAACTGCTGCGGAAGTGGCTGCACTTATTGAGAAGTTTCGCTCTGAATTCAATAGTCGGTATAGAGTTATCGAAGTTGATCGGGCACTGGTTGAAAGGGCGGGTGAACTGATTGTTCAATATCCACTGCGGGCTTATGATGCTGTGCAATTGGCGGCTGCTTTGCGCGTTCAATCTGTTTTAACATCAATCCCAGAAACTCAACTAATTTTTGTTTCGGCGGACAACAGATTGCTGGATATTGCTCAGTCGGCAGGGTTGGCGATTGATAATCCTAATAATTATCCGTAATCAAGCTGTTGGTAGTGAGGAATGCAAGTCTTCATACCAATCAGAGGACTAAACTCATCACTAGAAAGTAATTTTAGTGCGATCGTTATTTATAGGATTTCTTTCAAAGTTTTAAGTAATATTTGATTCTGTTCCTCCGTACCTACACTAATCCGCAATTTGTCTTCTAATCGCGGCTGATTGAAGTATCGAATCAATATTCCCCGTACTTTCAGTGTTTGATAAATTCTTTCTGCATCGCCGTTTGGTGGCCTAACTAACAAAAAGTTGGTTTGGGAGGGCCAAACGTCAAGGCCGAATTCCTGGAAGCTAACGGCTAGTTTTGCTCTGGAAGCCTTAATCTTTTCGGCGTTGGCTATCTTGTGGTCTTGATCTGCGATCGCCGCTGCCCCCACTGCATAGGCTAAAGCATCGACATTGTAGCTGTCTTTGATTTTATTTAATTCTGCCAGCAGCGCCGCATTTGCTATGCCAAAACCCAGCCTCAATCCTGCTAGGGAATAACCTTTTGAAAGCGTCCTCAAAACTATAACATTACTGTACTTTTTTGCCAAGTTCAAAGCATTGTCTTCGGCGAAATCTACATAAGCTTCGTCGATGACAAGAATGCCCAATAACTCTTTAGCCAGTTTCTCCAAATCTGCGACAGATATGGCTGTTCCCGATGGACTGTTTGGCGAAGCTACAAATGTCACTGCACCCTGGGCTGCTATTAGCAAATCGACGGGTAACTTGTAGTCGTCGGGATAAGGAACTTCAACAAACTCTGCATCTTGAATTTGTGCCAAAGTGCGGTACAACACATAGGTGGGCGCGGGACAAACAATCTGTTTCCCTGATTCGCCCACAGCGCGAACTATCAAGTTTAATAAATCGTCGCTGCCGTTACCTACAACAATCCAATCGTCAGCCACTCCCAAAACTTGACTAGCAGCAATGCGGAAACTTTTGCCAGTGGGATCTGGATAGCGCCGCAGCATTTCTCCGTCTATTTCCTGAAGCACTTTTAAGGCTTTGGGAGAAGGCGGATAGGGATTTTCATTAGAATTTAGTTTAATAATTTTTGTGCCTAGCGGTGGCTGTTCCCCCGGCACATAGCCAGACATTTCGTGGATGCTTGTGCGAAAGTAATTCATCTATTAATTGAGTTTTGTGGAACAGGCACCTTGCCCGTTCTTGATAATGGTGCAAGATATCAAGTTAAACAAATTATATCAAACAATTAGTGACTATCCGTGTTATACCCAAATCAATTAACTTTTGCATATCCGATCTATCGTCCACCGTCCAGGCCACAATGTCAACTCCCTGACTCCGGCTTTCTTGAATTAGTGCGGGGTTTTCCAGCAAAACGCGATACTGGCTGCTAATCAAATTATCCTGATGCGCCACCGCTTGAGCAAATTGAGTTTTGTACGCTTCTAGATTAGCAACAATGTGTCCGATCGCCAAATCGCCAGATAGCCGCCGCACTTGTTCCAGAAATCCAGCGTTAAAGGAGGTAATAACGCATTTGTGTTGGATTTCTTCGCCCTTCAAAGTATTGACAAAATCCACGACATCTGAATCAGACCACTCGCAGTGAGGTTTGACATCAAAGTAAAGAAATTTGTCAACATTTTTGAGTATGGTTAATGCGGCTTTTAAAGTAGGAATTTTTTCTTGTGAAAATTCATCGCTAAACCATTTTCCCGCATTAACTGCCTGCAATTCAGACAGAGTTTTTTCCCTAACTTTGCCAGAAACTCCAGTGATTCTATCTAATGTTGCGTCGTGAAAAATCACTGGTACATTGTCGGCGGATAGCTGGATGTCAAATTCGATCGAAGGAGCTCCACGGGCGATCGCCAGTTCAAAAGCTGCTAAAGTATTCTCGGGGGCGAGCGCGGAAAATCCCCGATGTGCGATAATTTCTACATTCACTCTCTTGTACCCTCTAAAAAATCTGCCACAGTTTGATTAAAAGTTTCTGGTTGAGTCAAAAAACACCAGTGATTCCCCGGTACTTTTGCAACGGTAAGATTTTTTAAGTATCTATTGTATGGCTGCATTTGCCAATCCATGCGATTTACGCCTTTTTCCGGCTGTACAAACAAAGTCTGGATATCAATATTTTCAGTTAAACCGGCAACTTTCATCACTTCGGCAAATATCTGATTTCTGGCTGCAATCGCAAATTTACTGCCCCAAGTTCCGTCTGATTTTTGTTCTATTTGGTGTTGGAATACCATTTGCTGTACCTCACTCCAATCTGCGTATTCTCCCGATTGTTTGGCTGCTGCTTCTGCTTGGGCTACAGTCGCAAACGGGCCCACACATTTGAGACAGTCTAATTTTCGGTAAACAATTGGCAGGGTGAGTTTCATCGCGGCGGGCATTTTGGTGATGAAGATGGGGTCTACTAAAATCATACTGCAAAAGCGATCGGGATTTTGCCTCGCCCAAATCGCTGCTAGTTTGCCCGTCCAAGAATGTCCTAAAATGTGGGCGTCGGGCCAGTTGAGATGTGCCATCAAAGCTTCTAAATCTGCGATCGCACTTTCAAAAGTATAGGCTGTTTTCGGTTTGCTACTGTCTCCGTGACCGCGCATATCGGGCGCTACAATATGATAGCGGTTCGACAAATAATCGCCCAAGCTACTCCAGACACACGCACTATCTGCTAAACCGTGTAACAGCAGCAAACGCGGGACTTTTGTTTTCCCTGTTTCTGGCTTCCATTCTAGGTATGAAAGTTCGATTTCGGGCAGGTGCAAAGTGTTACGACTTGGCATGATTAGGGGGTTTTATAGTTGGAAAAATTTGATTTAACTTTTTTATGAACAGGCAAGATGCCTGTTCCACAAAGAGTGAATTTTTTGGTACGGTTTTCCTCAAAAGGCTTTCCTGCCTGTTTCACAAACAATAAATATTATTGTGGGGTGGGGTGCAATACGGTTCAGATAAGACCCTCATGGAGACAAAACTCTGTGAAAAACAGATACTGCGATTGCTTCGTTATTCGCTCGCAATGACAAAAAAACATTAACTGAACCGTATTGGGGTGGGGTGGGCTTCTAGCCCGCCCTTATGACCTAACCTTTGCCCTTCAAGCTAAATAAAAGAAACTGAGTTTTCTGCGCTTCATCAAAATTGTCGTCACTGACCAAAACTACACTTTTGCTGCCATCTGGCAACTGTGGTCCGAGGGTCATTCCCTCTAAATTGTAGAGCGGAATTCCGAGTTCGCTTAAGTCTAGCAGCAACTTTTTCTTAACAGGTTCAACCATTGTCACTGGCCCTTTAAAACTCTGGATTCTCGAAGTATCTGTAGCCGCCCCAACCGCTACTTGATAAATCCTAGCGCTGTATCCCGACAGCCCAAAAGAACGTTCTAAACTCAGAATCTGACCGCCACCGACAGTTACTAATTCTGTTAAACCGTTCAAAACAGTCATGGGAACTTGGTCTAACTTGTAAAGATTTTCCGATACTAATTGCGGCGTTTTATCGACGATAACATAATGTAAAAAACGCAGTTTGCTTGCCTGATCCGGGTCTAAATCTTGCATTAAGGGCGCTTCTGTAGCTGCGAACAAACGAAACGGATCGAGACCGCCCGGACTAAAGGTTTCTGGATCAATGCTTAAAGATTCAAAACCTAAATTTTCTCGCACTCCTTGCTGCTGCTTTTCATCGCTGGCATCGGGAATGTAGCGTTTGGGAAGCGGCAAATTTCCCCGCAATTTCCCGGTTTTGAGGTCAAACTCTCCTACAAAAGGAGGGATGCCAGCATGAGTGACGCCTTCGTTGGCGACAAATACTGAATTGCGGGGAGAAAGGGCGATGCCTTCGGGATTGATGGAACCCCAAGAGAAGGTTTCACCGTCTGCTTTTTTGAGGGAGGTAACGCCTTCAACGGCAACTTTTTTTAGGCGAATATTTGCTGGGTCGCTTGATGTGATGTCTAGTCTGAGACTGTAAAATCTCGCTTCTCCATTTTCGCTGGGGTCGTCGGAAAGAGCGTAAAAGCGATAAGCTTTGGAATTGACTGCGCTAATACCTTTGGGGTCGTAGGTAATTCCTGACAAACCGCCGACTGGTGCTCCTTCAAAATTCATTTTTGGCAATTGGTACTCGCCCAAAAATTCTAGGGACATTTCTGGAAAAGAGCGGTCTCTAGCAACTGCGGGAGGGGGGGCGCAAGCTGTGCAAACAGTTAAAAGTATTAGGGCTAGACTGAATAAGCGTAAAATGCGATCGCCCAGCGTCTTTAAATCCCCATAATTGCTCAGTGCGGTAATTTTTATTTTGTTGCTCTTGTTGAACAGTTTGCTTTTGTGCCATCTTTGTGACATAATTTATACCGTTTTGTAGATATGCAAAACTTGATGTTTCCAGAAGAGATGCCGAATCGCGGCAACCAAATTTTGAGAATGAGAAGTTCTGTGCCAATTGGGTGCTTGCTTTTCTTGTGGCTGTGTGCTGGTTCTATTGCTAGCGCCCAAACTAATCCACCAGGCCTCGATCAATTTTCCCCTAATCCTCTAGAAATTACCACACCCGATCCCCTAGCTCCCGCTAACGAATCTTTGAGCAGCACTCAGCGGGACGAACTGACAGCGGCTTTGGAGCAGTTAAACTTAGAAGCAGCGGCTAAACAGCAAGCTGGAGATGGGGCGGGTGCTTTTGAAATTTGGTTCCGAGAATTGCGGCTGCGTAGGTATCTGGGGCCTGCGGCGGAAATTGCTGCTTTGAGTCGGGTGGGAAGTGTTGCTTGGAGTAACGGTAAAAACCTCGAACTACAGCTTATTACCAAACGGTTGCAAGCAATTCAAAAAGAAGTCAAATCCCAAGTACCACTTAATACTGAGTTGCTCCCCGCCTTCGCTGCGGCTTTTCAGCAGGTGCGCGCTAAAGGCCCGACTGTAGAAGTTTACCAAGAAATTCTCGAAAATGCGCGCCAAAACGAAGATATATTGGCTCAAGGTCAGATTTTGAAGGCGATCGGGCTCATTCACATCAATTGGTTGAGTTACGATAAAGCTGCTCCCGTCTATGAGGAATTGGCAACTTTAATTCAGGAAAACCGCGCTTTATTTGCTGCTAATTCTGCTGTGCCAACTTCTGCTGTAGTTGCGGGAAACGGCGCGCCGCCGCAACCTGTAACTCCTCCAACTGAGGTAGATACTCTCAGACAGTTGGCCTACGTTTATCAGCAGTCGAAACAACCCCTAAAGGCGATCGCAGCCAGGGAAAAACTAGCATCGGTGTATCTTAACTTACAAAACCCGAGTGCTATACCACCGATCAAAATTGCGATCGCCAGCGATTATCAAACCATAGGCCAAATCAATTTAGCAGCTCAATACTATCAGGAAGCATACAATTTAGCCGTCCCCATTCAACAGTATGCCCAAGCTAGCGAAGCTTTGGATAAATTAGCATTCCTTTACCGAGCGCAAAAACAGTGGGAGCAGACTTTGCGGATTTATCAAATGCAGTTGCTGTTAGAAGAGCGGGCTGACAATTTCTATGGATTGATGAACACTTACGACAATATCGGTCAAGTTTATCAAGAGATGAAGGCTTACGATAAAGCTTTGGACTCCTATCAAAAAGGGTTGGACGTGGCTAAAAGATTGGGACACAGACAAGAGTATTTTGCTAAGAAAATTCAAAAAGTTAACAAGCAATTGCAAAGGACTTCGTAGTTGTCAGCAGGCAATAATGACAAATTGCAATGTGAGTAATTTAAAAGTAGTAAGGTGTGCAATGCACACCCTACGAAGATACTTTGGACTGGTAACTTTCTCGCAAAAGAGAATAATATACTACATCAGTTTCGTAATAATGAGCATTTTTTTCATATTTCATGCCAACTTTTTGTATCACCCGCTGAGAGGCGATATTTTCTGGGCGGGCGATCGCAACTATTCTCTCCAACTTTAATATTTGAAATCCATAGTTGAGACTAGCAAAAGATGCTTCTGTCGCCAATCCTTGATTCCAATAAACTTTGTCGAGGGTATAGCCTAGCTCAACTTCCGGTGTCTTGTCCAGAAAACATAGTCCGCAGCGACCAATCATTTTACCGTCTATTTTATGTACTACAGCCCACATTCCGAAGTTGTTTTCTTCCCAATGTTTGAGCATGGTATGAATGGCGATTTCTGTTGCTTCTCTAGTTCTAACTCCTGAGAGGTATTTCATTATTTCCGGATCGCTGTAGATGCGGTACAGATCGTCTAAGTCGTCTGGCGTAAATTGTCTCAGATACAATCGGGCTGTCTCTATCTCTTGCATGATTAATATAATTTTTACCACTAGATTATGATACCAGTTTTGATAAGTCTTGCTACAAACATTTTGGTTGGGTTTTCTTCCAGGTAAAATATGAGAGTCTTGCGATCGAATAATATACTCGATCGCGATCGGGATCGTCAAAGTTATACTGGTATTTCCTCCCCATTTTTTCCATTACCCGCCGCGAGGCGATGTTTTCGGCATCTGCAACTGCGATAATTTTTTCTAAATTCAATACTTCAAATCCGTACTTGATGCTGGCCGCTGCAACTTCCGATGCTAAACCTTTCCCCCAATACGCTTTTGCTAACAAGTAACCGACTTCTACTTCAGGTGTTTTGCTTAAAAATCGAAGCCCCCCGTCGCCGATTAACTGGTTGTTTTGTTTATTGACAACAGCCCACAAACCGAAAGCGTGTTTTTCCCAATCAGCAATTATCTGAAATAAGTCGGCTGCTGTTTCTTCTCTATTTCTGACGCCTTCGCTCACATACTTCATCACTTCTGAATCGCTGTAGATGCGGTACAGCGATTCTAAGTCGTCGGGCGTAAATTGTCTCAGATACAATCGGGCTGTCTCTATCTCTTGCATAATTTATAACCAAAAAGTCTAATACACTTTCCTTGAGACGAGGGTGAAATGTAGAATCAATCTATTCAATGCAGTGAACTGCATTTTGAAAAGCCAGTATTTGACCCAGCAAATAAAACCAGTGGCAAACTCTATGTCCAAAGGCATAAAGTGGCAAGTAGCGGGTATCCGCAATTGTAATAAATATGGGCGACTGAGTGCTGTCGGGCTCGATAATTTGCTGGAGCTGTATAAAATTTCCTAACTTAACTGACTCGATTTGCTACAATTGTTAGTTGGATATATTGTACAGCTTTGTTGAGCAAAGCTGAGCGAACTGATATCGCCCGCCCGCCCTACAAGCCGCGCAGCGAAAAAAAAGCTCGATATCCTCAGCAAAAGCCACCGAATTTAGCAGCATAATAGCTTTGGCAATCTAAAATCTAAAATCTAAAATCTAAAATCGGATGACAATTTCCTCACCAGTAGCAGACACCAAAAACAAATCCGGCCAGGAAACAGACTGGCGGTTATTTCTGAGGTTGGCATCTTATGCAACCCGCAGCAAACGCTTGCTGATTATTTCGATCGCACTATTAGTACCGCTAGCAGTCTCAGGAGCAATTCAACCCATTCTCATCGGACAGGCAATTTCGGTAATTCGCTCGGAACCTACCTACGAATTCTTGCGGGGATTGTCGCTATCTGCTGCATTGAATATTTTGGCTATTTTGCTGATGCTAACTATAACACTTAGGTTAGCACTGCAATCACTTCAAGGCTATTTAGTCACGAAAGTAGGGCAAATAATTACTACAGATATTAGAAATGATTTGTTCGCCCACGTCACATCGCTAGCAGTGAGATTTTTCGATCGCACTCCTGTCGGTAAATTGATGACTCGCCTCACCAGCGATGTAGAAGCTTTGGGAGAGGTTTTCTCTTCAGGGGCGATCGGCATTGTCAGCGATCTATTTTCAATTTTAGTAATTGCCATTTTCATGTTTACCATGCAGTGGCAACTAGCTTTAATGTTGGTGCTGATGATGATACCAATTACCGCAGTCATAGTTTATTTTCAGTACCAATATCGCATAGCAAATTACAATACCAGAGAAGAACTTTCCGAACTCAACGCCCAACTGCAAGAAAACCTGACTGGTATTGGCGTAGTGCAGTTATTCCGCCGCGAAAGCTTCAATTCACAATTGTTTCGTGTCACCAATAAACGCTACATTAAAGCAGTTGACAAAACTATATTTTACGACTCAGCCGTATCTGCGACATTAGAATGGATTGCTTTAGTGGCGATCGCAGCCGTTTTGTGGATGGGCGGTCAAAGAGTTTTAGCCGGTAATCTTAACTTCGGTACTCTCTCGGCCTTTATTTTATTTGCTCAGCGTCTCTTCGATCCGCTGCGGCAATTTGCCGAGAAATTTACCGCCATTCAAGCAGGATTTACCGCCGTCGAACGGATTAGCGATATTCTCAACGAACCGATCGAAATTAAAGATCCAACCAGCGCTAAGAAGGAAGAAGGAAGAGGGAAGAGGGAAGAAGGAAGAGGGAAGAGGGAAGAAGGAAGAAGGGAAGCTTATTCACCGTTGTTAATAACTGGACATCCAGAGGCAACGGCTTACAACTTGTCTCCGTTCGATCGAGAATTGGCAGATAATCATCAAAATGGAGCAAGTTCAGAATATCGTTTATTGTCTAACAATCCCAAATTACCCCCCAACCCCCCGAAGCTTCGGGGAGGAGAAAATGCCAAATCGCAGAATTCTGAATCGGGAGAAATCCAATTTGACAACGTGTGGTTTGCTTACAAAAAAGACGAATATGTCCTGCAAAACCTCAATTTCACCATCAAATCCGGCGAAAAAGTAGCATTAGTCGGCCCCACGGGTGCGGGCAAAAGTTCGATTATCCGTCTCCTGTGCCGCCTTTACGAACCTAGCCGAGGACGGATTCTCGTTAATCATGTGGATATTCGGGATTTGCCTCAAGCAGAGTTACGCAGGCATATAGGCGTGATTATCCAAGATGGCTTTCTCTTTGCTGGTGATGTGAAGAGCAATATTAGCCTGGGAGAAAATTACTCGATTGAGGAAATTCAAGCAGCAGCAGAAAAGACAAATGTTGCCCGTTTAATCGAACAGTTGCCTCAAGGTTATGACACGCAATTGCGGGAACGGGGAACCAATCTTTCGGGGGGACAAAAGCAATTATTAGCGTTTGCTCGCGCCGCCATTCGCAATCCCAGTATCTTAGTGCTCGACGAGGCAACTGCTAGTTTGGATGTAGGGACGGAAGCTTTAATTCAAGAAGCTCTAGAGCGTTTGATGGCGGACAGAACGGCGATAATTATTGCCCACAGGCTCTCGACTATCCGAAATGTCGATCGCATTTTAGTGCTCAAACGCGGCCAATTAGTAGAGTCTGGCAGCCACGAAGAATTGTTGCAGCAAGAAGGGTTGTATGCCAGTTTGTACAAGTTGCAAATGTTGGGAAGTTAATATCTGAAGGAAGAAGGAAGAGGGAAGAAGGAAGAAGGAAAATTTTCGGAATCTCCCTATACCCGGCTTCTGGAAGAAGTCGGGTATTTAAAAGAATCAAAAATCAAAAATCAAAAATCGGATCACTTGCCCGAAATCATTTTCCCTAGGGTTTCCGGCAGGTGAATTATATGTTGGAAAAGCTGATTTGGGCCGATGCCAAATAATAACTGCATCGCCAGCACAATAGCTGCTAAAGAAATCGCTGTCCCGATGCTGGCTTTCAACACTTTAAAAGCCCAATTAAACACCAGCCAAGACACAAGTAAGGAAGCAATTAAGATAACTAATTCTATTGGCATATAACCTTTTTAAATTGAATTCAGGACTTGCGCACAGGAAACTAAAAACCCGGTTTCTTCGTATATATCTAATCATCAAACAAAAGAGCTTTGGCAGAAACCGGGCTTCTCTGCGTAAGTCCTCTACTTAACTTTAAGCAATACTGCCGCGTTTCCGTGTTTCCTTATAAGAAATTCCCACATTTTTCAAACCAGCTTTAATCATTTGCTGCTCTAACAAAGCGAAAAAGCGACTTCGATCGCCCCCCGTGACTACAGCTTGATTGTGAGCTTCTGCTAGCGTCACCGGATAGCCGCCGCCTTTGTGTACTTGAGCCAGCATCATTCCCAATGCTAAATCTAGCTGTGCTGTATCTTGTGCTACCCATTCCGGCACTTCTATTCTAGCAATTTCTGTGCCGACGTGAACGTAACAGAAATAGACGGAATTAAGACCGTACAAATCTAAAATTCGAGCTTGAGATTTCCACAAAGGGCTCCTTTGTCCGGGGGACAGGATTGTTGCCCACAATATGGCATCCCGCAAAGGTTCAAATTCTTGACAAGGTGCTTTTTCGGCGAAAGAAATTGTGGCGGCAAATCCAACGTTCGGGCAATTTGTCATGCAGTCTGGTACTTCGTGGGTGCAAGCTTCAAACCGCAAAAAAGATAAGCTTTCGCTACTGCGAGAAGCGCTTAAGTATCCTAACAGGGGAATTCCTGCTAAACGCAACTTGTCCCAAGCTTCTAAAATTGGCAGCAAAATTTGATCGCGCGCTTCGGTGGGTAACTGTTCCAAAAACCAATAAATCAGGGAACCGTCTACCATTGCTAAAGCTGGCGCGGGCAATTTATTGTCGTTAACTTTTGCCCAATTGCAGCCCATTTCTGCTAAGGCAATTGCTTCGGAAACTGCTCGCCGGTATCCCATCCATTCTTCGGTTCTAATTCCCCACTGCCGCGAACCGTACAAGTCTTCGGGTTTGTAGAAAACCTCGGGCACGCTGTCTAAAACTGGGTGGCGACTTTGGCCGTAGTGCAGCATGACGGTGCCGACGTTTAGCAGGTAGCAGTAGGCTATTTCGTGATGGTTGGGGGAAATTTGCGAGCCGTCTGTGGCAAAGACTGTGTGAGCGGCGGGGGGTGCGGTGATGTAGGTGCGATCGGACAATGGCTCGATCGGCGTGGCAGCATTGAATAAAGTGCGATCGCGCCAACTCTCTTGCAATTCCACCAATTTTTCCTGTTCGCCTGCCGCCTTCAACAGCAAATTCTGAGCCACTTCCAAACGCTGGCGAGCCGCCTGAGCTTCCACATTCAAATGTTGGCTCATTCCCTGCATTGCCTTGGCTGCTTTAGTTAAATCGAGCATTGGTTTTAAGTCTCAATATTAGAAAGCTTTCAAGCTGAGAAATTATCAACACACTTTTCAAATTTTGGATTCCGAAGCTTGCTTTTTTTGTCATCAACCGGGTGTGATCAACTAAAATCTTTCGTGGCCGCCCGCAGAAACTGTAAAAAAAT
Organism: Microcoleus sp. MON2_D5; assembly: GCF_036701905.1. Lineage (NCBI taxonomy): Bacteria > Bacillati > Cyanobacteriota > Cyanophyceae > Oscillatoriales > Microcoleaceae > Microcoleus > Microcoleus sp. MON2_D5. Next base: position 95,117 of record NZ_JAUBRM010000009.1, on the reverse strand, counting down.
CGGTTTCTCAGGTAAATAGTACCTCCAAGACTGTATAAAAAAAATCAATATAAAAAAATCAATTTTTTTTATCTAGATCCTTGCTTGTGTCGGGAATTCCTGTTATTATAAATCTTATAATGGGATGGTGGCAAAAATAATATTTTTGCCACCATCCCATTATATTAAAATACCATGTCTACGCCGCAAAAGTCAACAAAAAAGATGTAAATTTTTGTGATTTTTTTTGACTGTGAAAAGCGAAAAAAATCACAAGTGTAAACAAATCTAACATCAACATTCGCTCGGCAGCCAATCGGCAAAATCTCCGGCGAACTGCGACAGAGAAAGCAATTGAACTGGTGGATTTTGAGCCACAGATTCCCGTTCGGGCAAAGTATTGTAACCCCAATCAGCCAAAAATAACCTCACCTGAGATAAATCCGGCTGCTGCTTCACCGACAGCAAAGTTTTTAACCGATCTTCCACAAACCAAATAGTCGAATCTTTACCAGACGCGGCCAAAAATTCGCGCAAAATTTGGTGTTTCGGCTTGTTGTATTCCTTGCCAAAAATCAACTCTGACGGCATTTGTACGCCAGCTAGCTGCAAAAGTTCCCGCACAAAACGGCCTTCCTTCGTAGTGACTATCGCCACTTTCACTGAACTCTCCTGCAAGGAGTGCAAGCGATCGGCAATCCCTGGATAAAAGCGGTGCAAAGACAGCCAGCCAGCTAAATCCTCAGCAATCCAATTATCGCGCAATCCGTCTAACATAGCGCCCACAGACTGCGCTTTCAAATTATTTGCGGTCAATAAATGCGGTACAATATCGGGCCACTCCAGCAAAATTTGCTCTGGGGAAATTCCTGTCAGCAGTGCGCGGATCAGCAGTGGCATTTCCCAACCAGTTTCGATGGCGGGCCGCACTCGGTAAAAACTCAAAGCTAAATCTGCATCTGGCACTGTTTCGACTGGTTTCCAGATTTGACAGTAGGTACGCCAAGCTGTTTGGAAATATTCGATTAGTCCGTCACAAATCACACCGTCAAAATCAAGAGCTAGAATTGTCGGAAATTTATTAGTCATCAGTCAATCGATTTTAGATTTTAGATTTTAGATTTTGGATTGAAAAATTGAAAAATTGGAGAATTGGAGAATTGAAAAAAGCGACCTCACAGATGAATCCGGGGACTTATTATCGGATACTAGGTTTTTTATTTTTGCCTGGATAAATCCGCGGGCTTGTACCCTGGCTGCTTTCGGTCACTGGGTTTTAGATTTTAGATTTTAGATTGAAGAATTGACTGTGCAAACACTCAGCAGTGATTGGTTAAGAGTCGTTATTCAAAAGACTCAACTAGCGGTTGATCGGCGACTGATGTTAGCCCTTGGGACTGCAACAATTGCGTCCACTCGGCTGTCAGCCCCGAATCATCGGGCGCGAGGCGCCGCATTTGGGCTAGAGTAGAAAGAGTCTCGTACCAAATCCCATTTTTAGCATAAGCAATCACCTTAGCCATAGGGTCGGGATTTGCCAAATCGCTCTTGAGAGTTTCCTGCAGTTCAATTCGCTGCACGATTCCTTTAACAAAATAATTCCCCGACGGATCGTCATTGCAAGCCACCGAAAACGACCACTGATATCGCTGGCCAATCTCAAGAGATTTTTTGCGATCGCCGATAGCAGGCATACTGACCTCAACTATCCCGGGTTTGTCAACTTTGAAAGTAGTTTTGTAAACCTCGGTTCCTTTTCCATCGTCAGCTTGCAAAGTAAACTCGATTTGAGTCGAAGAGTGAGAAACGTAGGTCAAGAATGTTGGCGACTCTGCTAGCGTTAAACCATCATTGCTTTTAGGTATTAAAGGAATAATAGATAAATCCTTGGGACAAGCATCGCCTCGATGCGTCCCCCCTTGCCGGTTGTCGGGGGCTGTTACATCTGGGGGTTTGAAATTAACATTCTGACTCAGCAGAATTGGTGCAGGCACAGCCTGCATCGGTGCAAACAAACTGGGGAGAGTAACTGCGATGGCAAATACAGCCATCGCCTGTGCAGTAAAATGTAGAAAACGTTTCATTTTTTTACCAACTTGTAGAGATATTATAGAGCGCATCTCTACTGTTAAGCAGGAGTTTTAACCCCTGGCGCGATCGGGTAAATTTGTCAAGTTTCACATCGGAATAGGAAGACCGACAAAACTTGACCCAATAGCGAGTTTTAAAGAGGCCCAACCAGCGGTTGAGCTGCAACTGATTCCAGCCCTTGGGACTGCAACAATTGCGTCCACTTGGCTGTCAGCTTCGCATCCCCCGGTGTCTGGCGCCGCATTTGGGCTAAAGTAGCGAGAGTTTCGTACCAAATCCCATTTGTAGCGTAAACGTTGAGCCTAGTCATCGGGTCGGGATTTGCCAAATCCCTCTTGAGAGTTGCCTGCGGTTCAATTCGCTGCACGAACCCTTTAACAACTAAATCGGCCGATCGATCTTGGGGGTCGCAAACCATCGAAAACGACCACACGTATCGCTTACCAACTTCAAGGGATTTGTTGTTGCCCGTAGCAGGAATGCTAACTCCAACAATCCCGGATTTGCCAAGTTTAAATGTTTTTTCGTAGATCACTTTGTCCTCGGTGTCGTTGAGCAAAGTAAACTCTATTTCTGCCGAGGTTTGAGGAACATAGACAAAAATTGTGGGAGACTCTGTTAGGGTTAAACCGATATTAGTTGGAGGCACTAAAGGAGTAATAGATAAACCCGCAGGACAACGCTTGCTGCCGCGATGTGTCCCTCCTTGTCGGTTGCCGGGGGCTGTTACGTCGGGAGGCTTGAAATTAACATTTTGACTCAGCAGAAGCGGCTGGGATTGTGCTCGCATTGGTGCAAGTGAACTGGGGACGGTAGCTGCGATCGCAGATACGGCGACCGCAAGTGTAGCCCGATGTAGAAAACGTTTCATTTTGTTGTACCTTTCACTATAATATTGCAAACACAGGCATTCGCTGATGGCGACAAATATTTTTGAGCGGCTAGTCGAGGGCGCAGATACACAATTTGAACCTTGACATATCATCAATAACATTAATTAATTCGATCGGCAAGTGGATTCTCCGTCCGGAAAATCAGGCTACCTAGGTCGCCAGTATCATTGCATACAGTTGCTGGCGGCAAACTGTAAAATTTTGTTACAAAGCGGTCGGAGTTTCCGGGTGTTCTAAGATGGAGGAAGTCTCCGGCAAGTGGCAAAGGCGAAACAACTGCTGTTCCAGAAACAAGTCAAACTTTTATGCTGGGATAATGAGTAAAATATCTAACAAAATTCGATCGGCAGCGGCTCAATTGAGTCAAATGTATAAACCATCACTAGCATTGGCTAAGTCTGTATTAATTGCCAGCGCGGCAGTAACATTATCCTTGATGGGCGCCAGACAGCTAGGAATACTCGAACCAATAGAATTAAGCGCTTACGACCAAATGGTGAGGTGGCGTCCCGACGAAAAGCCAGACTCGCGCTTGCTAGTTGTGGGGATTACCGAAGCAGACATTCAGAAACTGAAACAGTGGCCGATATCCGATCGCAAAATAGCTGAAATATTACAAAAACTAGAAAAAATGCAGCCGGCAGTCATCGGTTTAGATGTACTGCGAGACGTACCTTTAGGAGACGGGCGCCAGGAATTAACTAAAATTTTACAAAAAAGCGATCGCATTATCGGGGTATGTTTAGTTACCGACGGAAGCCCGGACAATCCTGGTTCTCCGCCTGCGCCGGGGCTGCCAGAAAACCGGGTGGGATTTGCAGATTTCGGAGTCGATGCGGGTGGCATACTCCGCAAGGCTTTATTATTTATGAAACCACCGACAATTGAGGGCAAGTCCTCGGCCCAAAAACATCTTTGTAATGACGACTCTCAAGTTTTATATTCCTTCAACCTCCAGCTAGCACTCCGCTACCTGGAAGGGCAAAAAATCTCTCCTCAACTTGCACCAGATCAATCTTTATGGCTGGGAAAAACCCAATTAAAACAACTAGCAAGCAATGACGGAGGATACACAAATACCGAGGTCAGGGGATATCAAATATTAATTAACTATCGTTCCAGGCGGCAAGTTGCCAACCAAGTCAGAATTACGGATGTTTTAGAGGGGAAAGTTGACCCAAATTTAGTTAAAGATAAAATAGTGCTCATCGGTTATACCACAGAAACCGTTAAAGATTTCTTTTATACTCCTTACAGTGGGCGACAGAAAAGCAACCAATTCATGCCTGGTATCGTGGCACACGCACAAGTAGTCAGCCAAATTTTGAGTGCAGTTTTAGACAACAGACCGATGTTATGGTTTTGGCCTGAATGGGCAGAAATCCTGTGGATTTCGGGATGGTCAATTGTGGGAGGAACGTTGGCATCGCGGATGGCTCACCCAGCGAAATTGACAGTGACATTCGGAGCACTGCTGTCCGGGTGTTGCGCCATCGGCTTTGGGATTTTTCTGTTGGGAGGGTGGGTGCCTGTGGCAGCGCCAGCCTTAGCATTAATCTTAACTGGCGGTAGCATTGTATCAGCAGAGAGATTTAATAAAGCCGGATACGGGAAAGCAATTAGCGATCGAGTAAAACAAGTCTTCAAAATCGAAATAGACCAAGCCAAAAAAGAACAGCAAGTCGCAGAAATCACAGAATCTGATTTCTTTAAAGAATTGCAGCAAAAGAAAGATAAACTGAGAATTAGCAAACAAGAAACCTCTGAAAAAGTACCTTCCGAACCCCAAGAAATAACTGCAACTACCCCAGAGCTTCCCAAGGCCGAAAGTCAGACAGACGACTACTTAGCTCAGTTGCAGGAAAAAGCCAAACAGCATAAGCAGCGCGCCCCCGTGACTGAATCGGAAAGCAGCTCACCAACGGGTGCGATCGAGGCGGGCGGCGGTGCTAGTTCAGCCGAAACTAAACCGGATGACGAGTTCAGCGATTTGCAAACCAAAGCCAAACAGATGCGGCAGCGCAGGGGCGCCCAAAAGAGGATAAAAGATGAAAAAATTGATAGTTTAACAGATAAGGAGGATTTGGAGGGCAAGGAAGAATGACAGACAACTCGACTGCATCATCGAGAATTGCATCATAATGGGTTCTCGCCGTTTCTTACCCTAATACGCAGATCATGTCCAAAATCATCTCTGTCCACTCTTACCGGGGCGGAACTGGCAAATCGAACACGACAGCAAACCTGGCATCTATTATCGCTCGCGACGGAAATCGGGTCGCCATTGTGGACACAGACATTCAATCACCGGGGATTCACGTGCTGTTCGGTTTCAGCGAGAGCAACATGGATCACTGCCTGAACGATTACCTGTGGGGCCGGTGTCCGATCGCGGATACGGCCTACAATGTGAGTTCGCTGCTGCCAAAATTAACCAGTAACGGCAACCTCTACCTGATTCCTTCGAGCATTAAAGCAGGGGAGATAGCGCGAGTTTTGCGGGAAGGCTACGATGTGGGACTCCTTACCGACGGCTTTCAAGAACTGATCGAGGTTTTGAACTTAGACTACCTATTTATAGACACGCACCCGGGGCTCAACGAAGAAACCCTCCTCAGCATCACCATTTCCGACATCCTGCTGCTGATTTTGCGTCCGGATCAGCAAGATTTTCAGGGAACGGCTGTCACGGTAGATGTGGCCCGCAAATTAGAAGTTCCCAAGATTTTGATGACGATCAATAAAGCCCCAGAATCCCTGGATTTCGAGGATTTGAAGCAGCAAGTAGAGAGTATTTACAACATCCCAGTGGCAGGGGTACTGCCCCACAGCGACCAGATGATGCTGCTCGCCAGCAAGGGAGTGTTTGCGCTGCACTTCCCTAACGACCCTCTAACAAAGGTTGTGGAAGGGATTGCGAAACACATTGTGAGATAATTTGTGCAGCGAATGCCGATCGCCCGCCCAGAAGTTTCACTTTCGCTCTGAATTCTTGCGGAGCGATGTCCTCCTGCGTATCCGGCTGCTAGCGGCCGAGGAACTTTTAAAGCCGACAATATTTGGTTAAAGAGTCAGGAGAATGGCGACAAAATGAGATACAAATAGATTATGAGAATTTGTTAAAAAACTTTAGGAGGAGAACTCATGGATTTTGACTTCCGCATACTAATAGTATTGATGCCCGTATTGTTGGCGGGCGGCTGGGCTGCCTACAACATCGGCAGTATAGCTCTCAAACAAGTGCAGAAATTTTTGAACAAGCAAGCTTAAACTCAGCCTCTTTTCAGGTAATTCCTCAGCCGACTGTTTTTTGAGATACAAAAACAGCCGGCTGATTTGTGCATTGGTTCTGCTTAAGTGATGGCTGATTTTTGGCGGGTAATTTACGACTGCAGAGAGATGGGGCGAAAACAAAAGAAAAGTTAGATTTAAAAATTAAGCAGAAACCGGGTGCGCTCAAGCCAAATACTTTGTTCCAGCAAACGATCCTGGGTAAAAAAACCTAGCTGTGAAAGCAGGGCGATCGCGTAACTCCGGATTGTGATGTTTTGAACTCTAGTCATAACTCCTGAGTAGAGTCGAATAAAAATATTTGGTAAGCACGTTATCGCAGAAAATATGAGACAATCACAAAAGTATTTGCCCTGACAATCGCTCTAAAAACTGCGAAGTTTAACGGGTAGGGAAGATAGGTCAAATTGTCAATGTTAAATTCCTATATCTTTAGATAGATTATGCTTTTTCCCCGATCGAGCGGCATACTACTCCACCCCACATCCTTTCCCAGTCGATTTGGCATTGGGGACATGGGAATAGAAGCATATCGCTTTATTGACTTTTTAGTTGAGAGCGACCAGCAATACTGGCAGCTATTGCCGCTGGGCCCCACAGGATACGGCAATTCTCCTTATTCGTGCTATTCAGCAATGGCGGGAAATCCGCTGCTAATTAACCCAGAACTGCTGCGGGACGAGCAATTGCTCGCAGATGAAGACTTTGCTAATTTGCCAGAATTTCCGCTGGATTATGTAGACTTCGAGCGGGCGATAGCCGTGAAAGTGCCTTTGCTTAAAAAAGCTTGCGAAAACTTCAAAACCAAAGGATCCCCGATCCAGCAAAAAGAATTCTCAGGTTTTTGCGAAAGCAAAGAGAATTGGCTGGAAGATTACGCCTTATTTATGGCACTAAAAGATCACTTTGGCGGTGTTAGCTGGAACAATTGGGAACCAGAAATTGCCCGTCGAGAACCACAGTCCCTAGAGAAGTGGCGCCAGCAGCTAAATGCTGAGATTTATTACTACAAATACGTCCAGTTTGAGTTTTTTCGCCAGTGGACGGAGTTGAAAAGCTATGCAAATATGCGGGACATTAAAATTATTGGGGATATTCCGATTTATGTAGCTCACGACAGCGCGGATGTATGGTCTCATCCAGAAATATTTTGCTTGGATGAAGCCACAGGAGAAGCAGCTTTAATGGCGGGAGTTCCCCCGGATTACTTCAGCAATACAGGTCAATTGTGGGGGAACCCGGTATACAATTGGGAGAAGTTGCAAGCAAATAATTTTGAGTGGTGGGTGCAGCGTTTTGAAGCGATTTTCTCTTATGTAGACGTGACTCGGATCGACCACTTTCGAGGATTTGAGGCTTACTGGGCGGTGAAGCGCGGACAAGAAACTGCTATGTACGGAGAGTGGATTAAAGCGCCGGGAACAGCTTTGTTGGATGTAATTAATGAGAAGTTTGGCAACTTGCCGATTATCGCTGAGGATTTAGGGGTAATTACTCCTGAAGTGGAAGCTTTGCGCGATCGGTTCGAGTTTCCGGGAATGAAGATTTTGCAGTTTGCTTTCGGCGCTGGACCCGAGGATCCTTTTTGGCCTTTCAATTACGATCGCAACTGCGTAGTCTACACCGGCACTCACGACAACGACACTACTGTCGGATGGTTCAATCAACTCCAAGACTACCAAAGAGAGGAAGTTTATCGTTATTTGGGCTGCATCGATCCCCAAGGAATTCACTGGTCTTTAATCCGCATGGGTTGGATGTCTGTAGCTAATATGGCAATTGTGCCGTATCAAGACTTGTTGGGTTTGGATACAGACGCGCGGATGAATTTTCCTGGGAAAGCAGAGGGAAATTGGGGCTGGCGGTATCGACCTGAAGCTTTGAATTGGGAAGTGCGCGATCGGCTCAAAACCATGACTTACATCTCCGGGCGCGCTCCTAATAAACATTGATAGTGGAGAAGGGGCAGTTGGTAATGGGTAAGGGGTAATGGCTAAGAAGTCAATAAAGACGGACATTCTAATTAAAAGCTGTGGAGTGCCAGCTATTACCTATTCCCCATTACCCATTAACAATTACCAATTAACACTTACCCTTCATTGTTGGGCGGTGCTGAAGGCTTGAGTTCGTTTGCTTTAAAAACAACTTCTTTGGCGACTCCAGGAGCTCCGAGTGGTTCGGCTTGTCCGTTATTAACAGCAACCATTACCCCCCCGGCGTTACCTGCTACCACTACCAATTGCTTTTGAGCCCCCCAGGTGCGAACAGTCCCTGAAGGCAAAGTTCCCTCAAACTCTGTTTTACCATCGACTTCAACCTGCATCCACGATTCTGCTTTAAAAGTGACGTTAACCATCACTGGTTTATTGCCAGATTTATTTAAATTTTGACCGGTTCTTACTGCTTCGACAGCCTCGTAACTATCCGGTTTCTGATTTTGTGAGGATCTCGATGCCTCAGCAGCTAAACGAGCTTGTTCTTGCTGCCCAAGCGCTAGTTCTTCGGCTCCCCCACCGTTTTTTGCGGTAACAGAACCGCCCATCAACTGAGATAAGACATTGACCGAACAGATAATTAGAAATGTGTAAAAGAGGTAGAGGTGCATCGGTCGTAACTGAGGCCCATCTTGCCAGGATAGCTTCGTTCTCGATCGGGGCGCCGGTTCGATCGGAAAAAATTCGGCAAACTGAGTTCCGTCCAAGCCCATTGCTTCAGCGTAGCGCTTGATCAAACCCTGAGTGTAGACGGGTTCGGGAAGTTGGTCTAGTTGACCGTCCTCGATTGCTTGTAGCAGATTCCGCCGAATCATTGTTACCACGGCTACTTTGTCCAAACAAATCGACTGCTGTTCGCGGTACTGACGGAGTTGAGTTCCAATTTCCGCTAGCTTCTTCTTCTGAGCTGTTTCTGGCTCTTGGGAGTGCAGTTTCTGCTTAGTTGTTTTGAAGAATAAAAACAATAAATTCTTTGTCATATGCTGTGCTCCTGGGAATTTACTGGCACGCTTATTGATGTTAGGTTGACTAGATTCCATAAATAAATAATTTCCGCATCTTCTAGGGGTCGGCAGCAGCCTGGTGGCAATATTGGCGAACCGGGCCGCTGCAATTGAATCGGGCCAATGGCTGTGCGGTGCAGGCGCACCACGGGATATCCCAACAGCTCGGCTGTGCGCCGAATCTGGCGGTTTCTGCCTTCTGATAGAATGACTTCTAACAGAGTTTCGTCAAGCGCGCGATCGATAACTTTAACTTTCGCGGGCAAAGTTTTTCTGCCGGACAAGATGATGCCCTGACGCCACGTTTGTAGTATGCGTTCCGGGGGATCGCCCCGTACCCACACCTGATAAGTTTTGGCGATCGAGTGACGCGGGTGGGTCAAACAAAATGTCAGCTTACCATCATTGGTAAGCAAGAGGGCGCCGGTGGAATCTGCATCTAAGCGTCCTACGGGGTGGATGCCTTGACCGGAGCGCAGTTGGGGTGGCAGCAAGTCGAGAACTTTCGATCGGGCCCTGGGATCGCTGCAAGTAGAAACTACGCCTGCCGGTTTGTTGAGCAACAGATAGACCTTTGCGGGTCGATCCGTTGGTTTCACCGGGACTCCATCGACTTGGATGAGATCGCGATCGGGATTCGCTTTTTCTCCTAAGCGAACAATATTGCCATTAACTCGGACTCGTCCAGCTACAATCATCTGTTCTGCAAGACGGCGAGAGGCAATGCCCCACTGGGCGAGGATTTTTTGCAGCCTTTCATCAGACATGACGGGAGTGTGGAAATCCCCAACGAGCCAACGGTGGGGAGGAAACACGACACGGTTAATTGATTAACCGTACTAGCAATGCTCAATTCCTGCTTGGGAATAAATTATAATGCTGACCAATTATTACAGGACGCCCGCCAAGAGTGCAGATTGTCCTTGTGCCCGGTGCAGATTGTCCTGATGGCATTACCCTGAATGCTGTGCAAAAACTACGAGGAAAAGACTCGCGGCAGGCACAGGTTTGCACCGTTGGTTTGCGGCCGGTTTGAAAGGTTTGGGTCTGACCCGACCATAAACCAACACTACCATAAATCCCGTACTCCTGGTTAAATTTATACGCTCGATCGCGAATTTTTCAGCGGGATCGCACAACTCGTGAATTACCCCAATATCCCAAGGGGGAAAAGGTGAGAATTTTTCTGCTTCTGGCGTTGCCGATCCCAGATTTCTGCTTGGTTTTGGAGTTAATCGGACTTGTGTTCATCAACCCGGTTTCTAAGGAAAATCAGAGGTTGACAGCGGTCTATCTGTGCAGAAACCGGGTTTTTGAGGCCGGATGTGCAAGTTCTAGTTAAATTTCTGTGCTTGAATATTAAGGTTTATATTCTGAAATTGTTTATGACTGTCGATCGAAACTCTCTTCAATTTGACAATAAAGATGGCGCTGCTGGCTCTGGTGGGACTGTTAATCTCGGCGAGGAGCCGGGGAAACCTTCGCCGAGTCAAGGCAGCCGGATCGCGAGCGCGGTTCTGTCTCCGGCGGTGCAGTTGTGGCTGCGATCGCAAGTTCAGCAGGTGGATGAGTTGAAGGTGAAAATTGAGGGGAGCGATCGACAAATCTTCCGCGGTGCGATCCCCAAAGTAACGGCTGCAGCTAGCGGTGCTGTGTATAAAGGACTACACCTAACTGAAGTTGCCATAGAGGGCTGTGGCATTCGCATCAACCTCGGTCAAGCTCTCAAAGGCCAACCCCTGCGCCTCCTAGAATCCGTTCCCGTGACAGGCGTTTTGAGGCTCTGTCAGGCGGATTTGAATGCGTCACTGAAAGCGCCTTTGCTTGCTGATGCTTTGAGCGAATTTTTGCTGCCTATGCTGCCGCTGACAGATAGCGAAAAGTTGCTGAAGTTGAAAAATTCGCAAATTGTAATTGAGGCGGGTGTGTTGACGCTTTCGGCGACAATTTTGCGCGCTGGCGGTAGGCAAATTCCTTTTTTATTGCGGACTGGTTTGCGGATAGCCAGCGGTCGCGAATTGATGTTTGAAGAACCAGAAATCGAAATGGATGGAGAATTAAAGAGCACTGATTTCAATGGTTTTAAAATTGATTTTGGGCCGGAAGTTGACATTGAAGAGTTGATTTTGAGTCCGGGGGAAATTGTTTGTCGGGGAGGAATTAGAGTTTTGCCTTAGAGGGGAAGAGCAACGGGAAGGGGGAAGAAGTTTTGAGTGCGTGAGAGGGCTTTCGGTGCGGATCGCAACGCTTACGTGACCCGCAACGCGGTCGGCCTTCCATGAGTTAAACACCAATTCGCAATTGGCAATTCGCAATTGGCAATTAGCGGGCGATGAGGTAAGAGTCGATCGCCGGCAACAGTAAAGTGACAAAATAGTAGACTAACGGTGCGGTAAAAACATAACTGTCGGTGCGATCGAGAATGCCGCCGTGACCGGGGATCAACTGTCCCGAATCCTTAACACCGGCGTCTCGCTTCATCATCGACTCAGTTAAATCTCCCAACAGGCTAGCAACGCCAATCAACAGACCAAAAGCAGCCCCAGTATACGGCCACCCCGGCCAGTTTAAATACCAAGACCCAGCGACGGCCACGGCGATGCTGCCGCAAACTCCAAATACGGCACCTTCAACAGTCTTTTTGGGGCTGATGTGGGACAGGCTAGTGCGGCCGAAGAATTTGCCCACAAAATAAGCCCCAATGTCAGCGGCCCAGATGCAGAGGAAAGCCAGCAGCAGCGAAGTCAATCCTAAAGATATATGGCTAGAAGTTGTCCAAGATGGCGGCGAGTAAATGTTAACCGGCAAATTGCTTGCTACTGCTTGCCCCAGTCCTGTTGTAGCAAGATTGGCTGGGTCGAGGCCGACTCGCAGCCGTATCCAATAGCTGGGCAAATAACCGCCGTAGAACAATCCTAAAATTGAGGAGGCAATATCGGCGATCGTCGATAATTTAGGTTGGAATAACAGGTAGAAACAGATTAAGGTTCCCGCTAAGGGGAACATGGCATCTACGAGTTCCGGTGCTAGGGCGGCAGTAATTAATAGCCCTTGACTGACAGCTAAGGTAGTTTTGGCAGCGGGTGCAATGCCTTTAGCCCTGGCTAATTGAAAATATTCCAATTGACCTAGGTAGACGATGACTCCAAAGCCGACGGTGAAGTACCATCCCCCCATAATAATCATTCCCAAAGCAAGGGCGATCGCAACTATTCCACTCAGGATACGAGACCAAGGCATAAAATGAATTTCTCTTGCAGACGGCGGTGGGTAATTCGATTTTAGATTTTAGATTTTAGATTTTAGATTTTAGATTCTAGATTTACTCCACAGATGAATCTGGGAGATTGAACCTTGGTCTAAAATTTTGGGTGGCTCACGACGATTGTCGGCGGCTTGTATCCGTTTTTGGGCGGTGTCATTCGACGCAAGGATGCAAGGATGTAAGGATTATTAGGGTACGTTTTCCTCCCTTGCACAGCCAAGCCCAATACCCAACTGGCGATGATCCAAAATCTCAACTCAGGGGGTCAATCCAGCTAGGGTCGACCTTATTCTAAGTATGAAGGTTAATTGAACGTAAAAAAGGTTAAGAATTACATTTAGGAATGGGCATAGCGGCTAAAAGCATGGGACATGGGGCATTGGAGGCAGACCCTGGAAGGGGATTGGTAACAAATAACCAATAACAACTGTCAACTCTCAACTGTCAACTAACTTCTAATCGAGCTTTTCGCCGCTGAGAATAAATATGGGATTGACGGCGGCAAAGGTTTGACTGAGGCCGCGAGTCTCCAAGCGGTTGACGGCGGACTGGACTACTTCGATGTTGCGGACTTGTAACTCGGCGAAGCCTTCGGAAAGGGCGTAAAGATTTTCTAAATTCGAGGCTGTGGCGACCACTCTACCGTGGGGTTGCAAGTACCGCCAGACTTCTTGGAGAATGGCCTTAATGGGGCGACCTCCTTCGATGCAGACTCGGTGGGGGGGTTGGGGCAGGTTTTCCAGGCATTCCGGGGCACTGCCTTCTATGACTTCTACGTTGTCGAGCTCGAATCGATCGCAATTTCTGCGAATCAAGCTTGCTACTTCTTCGTCCCTTTCGACGGCAATAATCCGACCTTTGGGACACAGCAAACCTGTTTCTACGGCGATCGTACCAGTACCTGCACCGATGTCCCACACCACTGAATCTGCTTGCAGCCGCAGGTGGGAGATTAACAGCAGTCGGACTTCTCGCTTACTCATGGGAATTCCCGGTAAACGTTCAAATAAGTCATCCGGGATGCCTGGAGTGACGTAGGGCCAAAGCATAGTTATATTTTTGATTTTTGATTTTTGATTGAAGCAAGACGGCAGTTGGAACTCGTGGAAGAATTAGTAGAAATTCTGCCAATTTCCTCCAAGCCTTAATATTTACTGTCGCACAACCTTGAGAGTTTGGAGGTTTCTATCGCTACAACCTGTGATTTTGCCGCCGGCGGCAAGGACTTGTTGCAGGTAGTCAACGGCTGCTGGGGTAATGATTTCACCGGGCATCAGGACTGGTATTCCTGGGGGATAAGGACAGATGAGTTCGGCGCTGAGTCGATCGACTGCTTTGTCTGCGGGTACTGTTTCCGCTGGGAAAAAGAAGGCCTCGCGGGGGGAAAGGAGAGGGGGAGAGGGGGAGAGTGGGAGAGTGGGAGAGTGGGCCAATCTTCCATCGGACATCGGACTTCTTCTCTCGGACTTCTTCTTTCGGACTTCTTCCTTCTTCCTGACATCCGTTACATCCGTTACAGAATCCTTTGCCGAACTTCCTTCTTCCTTCTTCCTTCTTCCTTCTAAAAGAGTACAAGCTTTAACTAAATTGTCAATATCTAATTCTGTATTTCCCAAGCTGATAATAAATGTTAGATGTTGCGGCATTGGTAATTCTGCGGTGACGCCGAGTTGAGAGTGCAAAATTTCATCGGCGGCAAATCCTGTGATTCCTAAATCTGATACTTTTACGGTTAGTCGGGTGCGGTCTAATGCTGCAAAACCCGGTGTATTTAACGGTTCTAAAACTGATAATCCGGGAATTTGAATGATGCGCGATCGCGCTTTTTCTGCTAGCTGTAAAGTTTGCGCCATTAATTCTTTGCCGTGGAGTGCGATTTGTTGGCGGGCTGCGTCTAGGGATGCTAATAATAAGTAGCTGGGACTGGTAGATTGTACTAGCTGCAATGCTCTATTTAATTTTTGGATATCTATGCGATCGCCCTTGACGTGCAGCATCGATGCTTGTGTCATTGCACCGAGGGTTTTGTGGATTGATTGTACTGTTAAATCGGCGCCGGCTGATAGTGCTGGTTCTGGCAAGTTTGGATGAAAGTTAAAGTGCGCGCCGTGGGCTTCGTCTACTAATAACGGTATGTTGTATTGATGGGTAATTTGGGCGATCGCCCGCAAATCCCCGCAGACGCCGTGATAGGTTGGGTAAACTATCATTACTGCTTTGGCGTCGGGATGTTGTTCTAATGCTGCGGCTGTGGCTTCTGGGGTGATGCTGTTGGCAATATCCCAATCCGGGTTGTACTCGGGACTGACAAAAATTGGAATTGCACCGGATAAAATCAAACCTGAAATCGCCGAGGAGTGGATATTTCGAGGCAAGATAATTTTATCGCCGGGGCCGCAAGTTGCTAAGATGGCGGCGATAATTCCGCAAGTCGAACCGTTTGCCAAAAACCGAGTTGATTGGGCTCCAAATGCTGCGGCGGCTAAGCCTTGAGCTTCGGCAATTGCGCCTTCTGGATTAAAGAGATTATCTAATTCCGGCAATTCTGGCAAATCCGATCGAAATACTGTCGCACCGAATAGGTCAATTAGGGGTTGAGAGATTCCTTGTCCGCGTTTATGTCCGGGGGCATAAAATGGGGCGTGTGGCTGATTTGTGCGATCGCGCAAAGCATCTAATAGGGGAGTTTTTGTTTGAGAGTTTGCTGGTGACACGATTAATCTTGATTGCTGTATTTGATATCTAAGTAGAGCGGTAGGAAAAAACCATAATATCTTGTAGGGACTGGTTGAGCCAGTACCTATACTCTCAGGCAGTTTCTTGCTGTACTCACGCGCCCTCCCCATATAATGTTTATTTGTAACCACTTACTTTTATGCCAAAGGCATAATTTTATGCCCACTTAATAGTTAATAATAGGTATTTAGATAGATGTCTTAGTCACAATTTTAGTTTATTATTATAAATAAAACAATACCACAACTCAGTTATTTTTTTTATAAAAACTAGCTAGGAGTGGCGACCAAATGTTTTTGAAATATCTCTATTAGCGAGCAAAACACTAACATGATTTTTCCCAACCCTAGTCCATTTCCTGGCCCGCAGATTCCCAGTACCGAACCGGGGCTGCCGACTATACCCGCCTCGCCACCGGTGCCTGGCCCGGTACCCGAACCGATTCCCGGGATAGTACCGGAACCGGTACCTGCGCCAATTCCGCAGCCCATTCCCGAACCGGTGCCGGAAACTGTACCCTCTCCGATTCCTCAGACAGTGCCGGAGCCTATTCCTCAGACAATCCCTGAACCTGTGTAGATTATGTTTTAGTCGATCGCGAAATTTAAGATTGTTTGTGAGGTCGATCGCAAAAACCGGTTTCTCCCAAGTCCCCAATCATTTTGTTGAATATCAGACTTGAAAAAACTCGGTTTTTGCCTAAATTATCGATTAATTGAAGTTGAGCGCAGTCTCTTTACAAAGGTCAACAGAAGGCAAATCAGTGGATTTGCCGTCAGAGTATTCGGCCCTGACATCAAAAACACAGCCCGCCTCTGAGCCGCCGTAGTCAGCTTGATTCCACTCAAAATCTGCCTTTTCCCGATCGGCAATGGGGACCTCTAGCTCGTTTTCTCCCCAAGTATCCTTATCGGGAGGAGACATATAGACGGCTGTCATCGTCTTGCCACTGTTGTTAACCACCGAAATTTTGACAATCTGAGCGAAAACGCTAGCTGCTGTCAGCGCTAACAGGGGCAGTGACAGCCCCACAGCGATCGTTACTTTGCTTAACAACTTGTTAACCATTTAGCCATCTACCTCAAGTTCGATATTTATTCAAGCTTAGCTTTAGAACTTAGAAGGGACAAGTCAGATATATTGCTATTGCTTATGATATTTTGAAACAGTGATATGTTTCTAAATAGCTATGCTTACTGCCGGAATTGTCGGACTGCCTAATGTTGGCAAATCTACTTTGTTTAATGCTCTGGTTGCTAATGCCAAGGCGACTGCTGCTAATTTTCCTTTCTGTACGATCGAGCCAAATACGGGTATCGTGGCAGTGCCAGACGAACGGTTGAAGGTGCTGAGCAATATTTCCAATTCCGTGCAAACTGTGCCGACGCGGATGGAGTTTGTGGATATTGCGGGTTTGGTGAAGGGGGCGAGTCAGGGGGAAGGACTGGGAAATCAGTTTTTGTCTCACATTCGGGCGGTAGATGCGATCGTCCAGGTTGTCCGCTGTTTTGAGAATGACGATATCATTCACGTTGCGGGTTCTGTCGATCCGAGCCGAGATATTGACATTATCAATCTCGAATTAATTCTAGCAGATTTAGCTCAAATTGAACGCAGGCTCGAGCGCACTCGCAAGCTGGCCCGCAACAATAAAGAAGCTCAGGCAGAAGTGGATGTACTCGAAAAATTAGTCGAGGTTTTGAATGCGGGCAAACCGGCGCGGCAGTACAATTTCACAGATGAAGAAGCTGAATTAGTTAAAGGTTTGGAATTACTGACCAACAAACCAATTATCTATGCTGCTAACGTATCTGATGACGATTTAGCAACAGGAAATAGCTATGTCGAACAAGTGCGGGAAGTAGCAGCTAAAGAAAATGCTAAGGTTGTCATAGTTTCGGCGCAAGTTGAGTCAGAATTGGTGGAGTTATCTGAGGAAGAACGAACGGATTTCCTAGAATCTCTCGGGGTAAAAGAAGGGGGCTTGAAATCTCTGATTCGAGCTACTTACGAATTATTGGGCTTGCGGACTTATTTTACTAGCGGGCCAAAGGAAACGCGCGCTTGGACGATTATCGCGGGAATGTTAGCACCGCAAGCTGCAGGGGTGATTCACTCTGATTTTGAACGGGGTTTCATCCGGGCCGAAACAGTGAGTTATGAAGATTTGGTTGCTACGGGCGCGATGAATGCGGCTAAGGAAAAAGGCTTAGTTCGCAGTGAAGGAAAAGAGTATGTTGTACAAGAGGGGGATGTGCTGTTGTTCCGATTTAATGTTTAGCTTTTTTAAGGAGATTGGCACATGGATATCATTTCGCTGGTAATTGCTTGGCTGGTAACCTCGGTGAGCTTTTTTATTATTTCCAAGTTGCCCATCGGGGTGGACATTGACACTTTTGGAAAAGCGATGATTTCCGCGGCGGTTTTTGGATTGCTGAATGCTTTGGTGCGGCCGCTTTTTGTGGTTTTGGGTATTCCATTGCTGTTGATAACTTTTGGTTTGTGGATGATTGTTATCAACGCTGCTATCTTTGGATTGGCGGCTTGGCTAGTGGATGGATTCCGCTTGCGGTGGGGAATTTGGAGTGCTTTGCTGGGGGCGATCGCCCTCGGTTTTATTAACTCTCTTCTCTATCAGGTGTTGAGTACGCTACCTAATGTAAGGTAGAAAAAGGTAACGCACTGGGCGGAAGGAAGGGGCGGGTTTATTCATCCTGTTAGTTATCGCAAATATTTCAGGTGAAACCCCCCCCTACGGCAAATATTTTAGGTTTAATTCCCCCATATCAGGTATTTGTTTTTTGGTATTGGTTGAGTTATTAGCCTTCGCAGTAGTCGATAAATTGCTCTGGAACTAGGCGCAATTCGCCCGATCGAAAGCGATCGATCGGCATCCAAAGTGC
The DNA here is from genome assembly GCF_036701905.1 of Microcoleus sp. MON2_D5. Lineage (NCBI taxonomy): Bacteria > Bacillati > Cyanobacteriota > Cyanophyceae > Oscillatoriales > Microcoleaceae > Microcoleus > Microcoleus sp. MON2_D5. Next base: position 76,961 of record NZ_JAUBRM010000009.1, on the reverse strand, counting down.
GGTAAATACCCACTCTCCGTCTGCAAAGGCTAGACTCTCCAATTGATAAAATTTGGGATCGACAAATTCGCACTGATAGAGTTGTATTAGTTCGTGTCCGGCTTCGCCATTAAAAATAAAAAAATTTTCCAAACAAGCCAAATCTTTGATATTTGTTAACTCGGCTTGAATTTCTTCTTGAAACTCTCTTTGCAAAGCGTCCATGCTGTGTTCTCCGAATTCTATGCCACCGCCCAGAGCTCGGTAAAATGTGTCTTGTTTGACCGGATCTTCGCATTCTGACACGAAAATGCGATCGCCCGATCGAATTAACCCTAAAACTATTACGCGAATTATACCTTTTTGCATAATTAGTTATCAGTTATCAGTCATGACGCATCAACACCAAAACAAAAGAAACCGGGTTCCGACTTTGCCCAACCAGCAGGTTTTTTGCCGTTGATGCGGGCTGTAACGAAGTATGATGCAAAAAACCCGGTTAATGACTACCCGTGCGTAAGTTCTATATTACTCAGCAATCATCACTCATTATCGGTGTATCCGTGTCATCCGTGTGGGGCCAACGTTTAATTATCATCGCTGGCAAAACCCTCTCTCCTGCTTCTATTTTCAAGGGGCCAGTCTGTATTTTCCCCGCCAATAATGAGTTTTTCAATGGTTACGAATTCTTTGCTTAGTTGCTGGAAAACATTAATCAAAACATCGAGGCCAATTGCATCGCTCGTGCCCAAATCAAACCAGCAGCGAGCCCAAGAACCTTGATACTCCATTTCTCCCATATTGTGCATCAAAGCCATCATGCTTTGGTCTGCTAGATTAACATCGTAATTCATATCACTGATGTCTAATCCTTCATCTTGAACTTGCAAATTTTCCGCATTAAATCCTCCGAGTTTTCCCAAGAAAAACCAAGAGTCAAACACTTCTTCAACATACTGTTTTTCACCGTTTGAAGGCACGTTGCTGAACTTCAGCCAAATCCAGAGGTCAAAGGGGTTAAACTCGCGAAACTCTACTTGCATCAATTTTATCAAAGAAAGGGAATGGAATTGCAGGAATGGGATTGGGGGAGAGAGGAAAAGTGGGAGAGAGGGAGAGGGAGAATTTTTCTCCTGACTCCTGACTTCTGACTTTCCCTCTGACTCTTTTTAAAGTGGTGGTAAGGCTGCCGGCCCCCAGACTCCCTCTGCATCTCTAATTTTATCGCGCATGGGGTCGCAGGCGCGAGATTTGCTGTCGAGGCGGTTACGGGTTCTGCACTGCTGAAAAAAGATTTCGGCTACTAAACTGCGGGGCAGTTGATCTGGTTTTGCTAAGGCGGCGTCGAAGTTTTTTCCGGCTTCCTCAAGTAAGGTTTTGTTGCTGTCTTTCCCCTGGGATTGGGAAAACAAGATTTGTCCTTTTAGATAGAGAACTTCGGGATTGTTGGGCGTTTCTGCTAGGGACTTGTTGGCAAATTCTAAAGCGCGATCGTACTTTTTCAAGTCTCGATAGCCGACGGCCACGCCACGATAAGCTAAGTAGCGGGGAGAGGCTTTTTGTTCGAGTCTTTGAATTGCTTCGTTGGGGTTGGAAAAGGGTAGGTTTTTGGCTAGCATTAAGTCCATGTAGCCTTTGAGCAGGTTGAGTTCGGGGTCATTGGGAGCTATTTTGTCGGCGGCCTCTAGGTATTGAAATACTACTCGCAATTTACTCACAGCTTGGGGCGCGCCTTTTGCTGTTCCTTCTTTGGCTATAATGTTTGCCCCTTCTAGAAAGTGGCCTGCTGCTGTGTAAATGTTGCCGCGCAATGGATTAGTTTTGGTCAAATTTTCGCCGAGTTCGCGGGTTTTTTGGGCGTAGGAATTCATCGAGTTGAAGTCTTTTTCGATGTATGATAGCGAGGCGGCCATCGCATAGACTAGCGGTTCGTTTGGTTCGGCGGATAGTGCTTGTTGAACTTGAGTTTTTGCTTGTTTGTAGTTTCCTTGCTGAAACATTGTTTTGAAAGCGGTTTCGGTATTGGGCCCGATCGCCTGCGGGTTGCTTGTGCGAAAGGGATCGCCCGCTAATGCGGAGTTAATGCAGATGCTGAGGGCGATCGCGAGTGCGAAAGGGATCGCCCGCACTGTCTGTTTAGAACTTAACATTTGCTTGCCAAGCGATGCTAAAGGGGTTTTCGTCATCGTCAATTCTCTGAGTGGAATATACTGTAAACTAGAAACAAGAGAGTTAAATTCTCAAACTCTCGGGCCGCGACCCAAAAAAGAGTGAAATTTGCTTGATTTTTTGTGGTTTTTGAGGTATATTTTAATAATGGAAGTGTGACTTGTATAATATATTAAAGAACAGATTCCCATTATTAAAATATACCATGAAAAAACAGAAAAATCCAACAGCCATCCTGAAAAAAAAAGAAAATTTTTGTAAAGATTTATGTAAAATAATTGTGTGCGATCGGCCAAAGCTAGAAACAAATCGCTGAGGCTGGATAATTAATCCGTGTATCCTTGTCAAAATTCCTGTAGTGCCTTCCTTCTCCCCAATTACCAATTGCGTTAATGCTTTATCTAAAAAACTTAGTATATCATCCTACCGCCTGTCCGAATCCTATTCTGAAAAATATTAACTTAGAACTGCCCTCGCAGCAAATGGGGCTGATTGTGGGTCGCAGCGGTTCAGGCAAAAGTACGCTATTAGAAATATTAGCAGGCTTAGCAGAAAAAACTAGCGGCGACATCCGCTGGCGCGAACAGGAATTAACACCGGAACACTTGCAACAGTTAGGAGGTTTAGTGTTCCAGTTTCCAGAAAGGCATTTTTGCGGAGGCACAATTTTAGAAGAATTGCGGTTGGGACATCCTGAATTGGGACAAGAACAAATTAACTCAGCAATGGCAGAAGTGGGACTCGGACATTTGCCGCTGCGCGCTTCCCCCCACGCTTTGAGCGGCGGACAACAGCGGAGGGTAGCCCTGGCGGTGCAGCTAATTCGGCAGCCGCATTTGCTACTTTTGGACGAACCGACGGCGGGTTTGGATTGGTCGATGCGACGGCAGTTGGTAAGCTTGTTGAGTAAGTTGAAAAGTCACTGGACTTTGTTGATTGTTACTCACGATGCTAGCGATTTGTTGAGTGTAGCCGATAAGTTTTGGACTTTAGACCACGGGGATTTGCTGGAGGTCGATCGGGCTAAATTAGAAGCTAAGGAAACGAGTTGCGTTTGATTTTTATGGCGTTCCCCATGGTTTCCCGGCGAAGAGAATTCGCGTCTAGACAAACGAAGTCCGCCTAGGCGGACAGAAAGAAAAAAGTGAGAATAGAACTAGATGATAAATGAGATTAAAATGTCTGTGTTGCCCCAGATGAACGAGTTGTGGCAAAAAACGCTGAATTGGCAGCCGGATGAGTCGCAGCAACAACTATTTCAGCGACTTTATGAGTTAATTGTCGAGGGAAATCGCTCCTTGAATTTAACTCGAATTACTGAGCCGATGGAGTTTTGGGAAAAACATTTGTGGGATTCTCTGCGGGGAATTGCAAGACTGCTGCCCGCTAATCACAATTCGGCGGAAAATCCAGAATGGGCCGCCGAGTCGGTGCAGAAAGTTATTGATATTGGGACGGGTGGGGGTTTTCCGGGTCTGCCGATCGCGATCGCCCTGCCGCAACTATCAGTTACTTTGCTCGATTCTAGGCGCAAGAAAATTGATTTCTTGGAAACAGTTTTGCCGTCTTTAGGGATAGAAAATGCGGCGACTTTGTTGGGCAGAGCCGATGAAATTGCCCGAGTGCCACAGCACAAACAAGCTTATGATTTAGCAGTTCTCCGCGCAGTGGGAGCCGCTCCTCTCTGCGCTAAAGGCGCGCTGCCTCTGCTGAAAAATGGTGGTTTAGCTGTACTTTACCGTGGAAATTGGACAGTGGAGGAAGAAACGGAGTTGCAAAGGGCGATCGAGCATTTGGGCGGCACAGTTGAGTCAGTCGAAGCATTCACAACGCCAATGAGTCAGGGGGCGCGGCACTGCGTTTACTTGCGGAAAGTTGTACAGCAGTTCGAGCGTCCCGTGCGCTAGCTATAGCCGTTTTTCAATACTAACTATGCTTGCCAATAAGATTGCACTTGTGACAGGTAGCTCGAAAGGAATTGGTGCTGGCATCGCCCTTGAATTAGCCAAATCAGGTGCAGATATTTGTGTCAACTATTGCGATTCTCCAACATCTGCACTCGAAGTAGTCAACCAGATTCACTCACTCGGCCGTCGCGCTATCGCGATTCAAGCAGATGTCTCACAGCGCGACCAAGTGGAAAGGATGGTCGATACCTGCGAGCAAGAACTCGGTCAAATCGATATTCTAGTGACAAATGCGATCGCTAGCGTCCGAAACACTTTGCTAGAAACTAAATTTGAGGATTTACAGCGGACACTAGAAATAGGGGTATATGGTGTGTTTCACATCTGCCAAATAGTTGCCCGCCGTATGGTGGAAAGGAAGGCCCAAGGCTCGATTATCCATATCTCATCCCCGCACGCTCATTTTCCGTATAAGGGTGCGATTGACTACAACACGACCAAAGCAGCCTGTCATCACCTCGTTCTTTCGATGGCGAATGAACTGATGTGGCACAAAATTCGGGTTAACATCCTAGAGCCTGGGTGGACTGACACTCCGGGTGAGCGACGCTGGTACAGCGACGAATTGCTTGAGTCGTTCAGCAACCGAATGCCTCTTGGTCGGATGGGATTCCCGGAAGACTTAGGCAAAGCAGCAGTTTTCCTGGCATCTGATGCAGCTAGCTACATCACGGGCAGCGTGTTAAAGGTAGATGGTGGATTATACATTGAGGGCAGCCCGAGTTTGACAGCAGAATCAGAAAATAAGTAGGTAGGTAGGTGGAATTACACTGAACCATCTAACAGTATGGAAACACGGCTAAGTCAGCCACGCTTAAGGCTCAGGATATTTTACAATCGTTTACTTACTTAATTGCGTTTTACAGCGGCTACCTACTTAAAACCGAGTTTGTTGTTGGGCTGTCAGCGCTCAATCGCAACAACAAGCTTTTTTGAACTAAGCGCTAGCCTTTTCGTAGCGCTTGTTAATTTCCGCCCAATTAACAACATTCCACCAAGCTTTTAAGTAGTCGGCGCGAAGGTTTTGATATTTGAGATAATAAGCGTGTTCCCAAACATCGTTACCCATAATTGGATAGTTGCCATCTATCAAAGGAGTGTCTTGATTTGCCGTAGTTGTAATCTCCAGTTTGCCAGCTTTATTGCGGACTAGCCAAACCCAACCGCTGCCAAAACGCTTAGTGCCGGCATCATTAAATTTTGCTTTAAAATCGTCAACACTGCCGAAAGTTTGCTTAATTGCTGTTGCAATTGCCCCTGTGGGTTCGCCGCCGCCGTTGGGACCCATGATTTCCCAAAACATACTGTGATTTAGGTGTCCGCCGCCATTGTTACGCACGGTTGTGCGAATATCTTCCGGCACTTTGCTCAAATCTCGCAGCATATTTTCCGCACTCATATTTTTGAGTTGCGGGTATTTACTGACAGCATCGTTGAGGTTTTTAACGTAGGCGGCGTGGTGTTTGTCGTGGTGAAATTGCATTGTCCGCGCATCGATGTGCGGTTCTAAAGCATTGTATTCATAAGGCAGAGGCGGCAGTGTAAAAACTCCGGGAGTTTGAGCTATCTTTGGGGTTTCTGCAACTGGACTTGCTTGCGATACATTATTTCCTGATGCTTGGCAAGCACCTGCGGTAATAGCTCCGACGGTGGCAGTCACCAAATACAAGAAATCTCGGCGTTTAAGAGTCATAAAAAGTACCTAAGTGAATTATTAACTGTTTTATCTCAGATTAAAGCAAAATGGGAGTGAGTTAAGAAAAAAAGTGCTATCGCCCGAATGGATGAGACGGATGGGCGATGGTTGTGAGAGTTTCTCAAGTATAGGCTAATTGTGTGCGCGTAACTAACTCACGTGCTCCGGTTCACTAATCCGGTTTCTGTCTCGAAACCGGGTTTTTTTTGGATTATTCTTGGGACAAGCGCTGGATGGCTTCGCCTCCAAAAAGCCGATCGGCTGCTTGAAGAATACCGGGAATTTTAGCAGCGTGGGGACTGTGGGCTAGACAGCGGCGCAAGTCTAATTCATCGAGGCGATCGGCTTTTTGGCCGGGGAACCAGTGACTGGCATTACCTAAGAGGTTGTAGCGCATCTTGCAATAGTCGATCGTATCGTAAGCCTGCGCCAAATTCCACAGCCACAAAATCACATAAATATTAATACCTCCGGGAGTATTTTCTATAGTTGGTAAACCGACGTGCCAAGTTTTAAACCAATCTTCTCCTAATTTATTAATTGCGGCATCTTCCAACCTGGCTAATATCGGTGGCAAAATTTCATCAGCTCTATCTAACAATTCTACAGCTTTCATATGCTCGTTAAAATCTTCGGGTTTGGCTGCCCCTAAACTTAAAGTGTGTACTTGCGGATGCGACAAACAAAACAAATCATTAAACACCATCGGACTCAACGGATAGCACAAGTCTACCAATTTTTGCGGCGGCCTGTAAAGCTGACCGCCTTTGTCGGAAGGACTGATAATAAAAACGCCCAGATCGTGACGTTTAGCAGCTTCAATAGCCGGCCAATTACTTTGATTAATGTAGTACCAGTGCAAGTTAAGATAATCAAATTGATTAGTTTCAATTGTTTTGACAATCACATCCGTCGGGCCGTGGGTTGAGAAACCAATAAACCGAACTTTGCCTTCTGTTTGCAACTTTTTCGCCACATCCATGCAGCCGCCCGGACGCATTGACTCCTCTAGCAATTCCCACGTATTAATGCCGTGTAGTGACAGTAAATCGACGTATTCTAGTTGCAAATAAGCTAAGGATTTCTCAAATTCTTCGCGAAACTCTTGGGAGTTTGGTTTGGGATTAACTTTCGTTTGCACTATCAACTTTTCCCGGGGTAAATTCTGGAAAATCCACCCCAATTGCATCTCGGAAGTGCCGTAACCGCGAGCAGTTTCTATGTGATTGATGCCGCATTCAACCGAGTAGCGAATCGTCGCTTCTAGATTTTGTTGATTGTCGGGTGGAATTTCATTTGCTGGCACGTCTTGCCATTTGTACTGATATCTCATGCCACCGCAGGAAAAGACGGGCATGGATAATTCTGTGCGACCGAATCTGCGATATTGCATCATCATAATCAAAGTCAAAGCTATAGCAGAAAGAAGAAGGAAGTTCGGCAACGGATTCTGTAACGGATGTAACGGATGTCAGGAAGAAGGAAGTTCGGCAACGGATTCTGTAACGGATGTAACGGATGTAAAGGATGTCAGGAAGCAGGAAGATGTAACAACAATCCCAAGGGTTTCACTGATTAAGAACTTCTTAATAGTCTTGGCGATTGCTATAGGGTAAGAAACCTTGTTTTTGGTATTTTTGCGGGTTGTAAATCCCATATTGCAGCATCCTCCTGAACAGGCAAGATGCCTGTTCTACAAAGAGTTATTGCAGCATTCTCCTGAACAGGCAAGATGCCTGTTCCACAAAGAGTTATTGACCACCAGTGGGGCCGTTTGGACTATTTAGAAATCTCCCGTACTACTGGTTTGCCGTCTGTGATTTCGCCGACTAAAACTAAATCTGTACAGTCTACAAACAAACCATTTTCTAACACACCGGGAATGTTATTCAAGCTTTTTTCCATTTCTGCCGGGTTGGCAATGTCATCAAATTTGACATCAATTACCATATTACCTTGGTCGGTAATTACTGGCCCTGCTTTTTTCACACCCATGCGGAGTTCTGGTTTGCCGCCCAATTTTTCAATGGCGCGCATCACTGGTGTTAATGCCATCGGTATAACTTCGATAGGTACGCGAAAAGTCGAACCCAATTTATCTACGATTTTGGAACTGTCAACTACTACAATAAACTGAGTTGCGAGGTAATCGACTACTTTTTCGCGGGTATGGGCGGCGCCACCACCTTTAATTAAGTTGAGGTGGGGATCTACTTCATCAGCGCCGTCAATAGCCACATCAATTCTGTCAATTTCATCTAGTGTTGTCAGCGGTACTCCGTACTGTTTGGCTAACACTTCTGATTGAAAAGATGTCGGCACTCCCTTGATATCTTTGAGTTCACCTGATTTTATGCGATCGCCCAATGCTTGAATAGTATAAGCTGTAGTTGACCCGGTGCCGAGTCCGACAATCATACCAGATTGTACGCGATCGGCAGCAGCAAAGCCGACTTGCTGTTTCATCAATTTTACGGGATCTTGTTCTGTGGTCATTTTCGGTACTCCTCAATAGTTTTAAAATTATACCATTTAATGAAAATCGGATTTCTTGATACTTATACTTGGGATTACAACATTGAAACTCCTTACCGCGAACCTTTGGGCGGCACTCAGTCGGCTATTTGTTACTTAGCCGAGGCGTTGGCTGCACAGGGAAACGAGGTATTTTTGCTCAACAATACTTCTGAGCCGGGGATGTCGCGCGGCGTTGATTGCAGGCGGCGCGTGGGGGACAAATCTAATTTAGAATTGCTGCGATCGCTCGATTTTTTAGTTATAGTCAATATACTCGGAAAAGCGCTGGAAGTTAAGCCGCTTTTGGGGGAACAAACTCAATTAATTTTGTGGATTCATAACGAACCGGGCTTTGTATTCCTCGAAAATTTTAAAAATGAGCGAGAAATCAATGCTTGCGATGCCTTTGTATTTGTCAGCGACTGGCAGCGCGAGCAATTTCATCGGCGGTTTGGGATTGACTCCAATCGCAGTTGTGTTTTAAGAAATGCGATCGCACCTTGTTTTGCTAACATTTTCGCCGATAATATTTCTATCCTCTCTCATAAATCTCGACCGCCCATTCTAGCTTACACCAGCACTCCATTTCGCGGACTCGATATTTTGTTAAAAGTCTTTCCCGAAATTCGTCAAGCTGTCCCGGGAACCAGATTAAAAGTATTTTCAAGCATGAAAGTACACCAAATAGACGACAATGATAACAAGCTTTTTTTCGGTCAACTTTACCGCCAGTGTCAGGAAACAGAAGGCGTCGAGTACATCGGTTCCGTACCGCAACCCGAACTCGTCCGGCAACTGCGTTCAGTCGCGGTTTTAGCTTACCCGAATACCTATTTAGAAACCTCATCTATTGCCGTGATGGAGGCAATGGCGAGCGGTTGCCGGATTGTGACGAGTGAATTGGCAGCTTTGCCGGAAACAACTGCTGGATTTGCCCGTCTAGTTTCAATGTCAGGGGTGGAAAATTTTGCATCGATAACTAATTGGAAGCGGGCGGGTAAGCCAGATTGGGAGGGATATACAAGGCGGTTTTTAGAGGCGATAGTCGGAGTTTTAAATGAGGGCACGGGTGCGGGTGGCGCAACTGCTGAAAATCCTCTGAGACAGCAGGTAGAATATATAAATCGAGGGTGTACTTGGTCTGTGCGATCCCGAGAGTGGGTAGAATGGTTGAATATTATTAGTGTAAAAACTGTAAGAGTGGCAGAGCAAATGAGCGGGAATTCTTTAGTAGGTTTAGAGGCAGTGAGAGATTATTTTCAAAAGGGAAATTGGCTGAAAGATCGAGGTGATCTCGGTGGCGCCATCGAGAATTATCAGAAAGCTTTAGAGTTGAATCCAGGAGATGCGGAAGTTCATAAAAAGTTGGCAGAAGTTTATGTTGTGCAAGGAGAATTTGAAAAGGCGATCGCCTCTTGCAATCTCGCGATTAAATTCAAACCTGATTTTGCTGCCGCTTACTTGACAATGGGCAATGCCCAGCACGCTCAAGGCCAACTGGAAATGGCAATTCAAGCTTACTTGCAAGCTTTAGAAATTCAGCCAAAATTTGCCGAAGCTAGCGCGAATCTCGGCAGTATGTATTACAAGTTAGGGCAATTGGAACAGGCGGCAAATTATTATCAAAAAGCTCTCGCCATTAATCCTCAATTAAGCTCAGTTAATTTGATGCTGGGCAGCGTTTTGCAGCAGCAAGAAAAGTTAGATGCAGCCATTGCTTGCTATCAAAAAGTGCTGCAACAGCAACCGGGAGATGCCAGCGCTGCTGAGAAACTATCGAGTTTGCTCGCACAAAAAGAGCGGGAAACTACCGACAGCAATTTTATCGAATTAGAAACAGAATCAGGGGAATCGCAACCAGTATCTGTCAACAAAGATGAAGGCTACGGCTTGCAGCCTTCGAGCATCAATTTGCCGCCAGCGCCCACCACTGAGACTTTAAATACTCCCTTTACAAACCCCGCCGAACTTTCCGAACAAGTTACCTCGCTCAATGTTCCAGATAGCGGACAAGTTGCTAATTTTCAAGAAGTAGAACCCTACAAAAAACTCGCCGAAAACTTTTTAGTTCAAGGTAAAATTAAAGACGCGATCGCAGCGTGTCAGCAAGCGATAAAAATTCGACCGGATTTCATCCACGCTTACGTCACTTTAGGCAATGCTTTGCAAGCAGAAGGCAAAAATGAAGCTGCGATTCGATCGTATTCTCAAGCCCTAGAATTGCGGCCAAACTTTGCGGAAGTGCGCGCTAATATCGGCAGTATGTATTTCAAAATGGGGCGTTTGGAAGAAGCGATCGCCCATTACCAGCAAGCGATTGCCCTCAATCCAGATTTAGCGGGCGCTCACTGGAATTTAGGGAAAGTATATCAGAAACACGGCAACATCCAAGCAGCGATCGCCTGTTTTAAAAGAACATCCGAACTCAACCCGCAGCTAGTCGGTGCAGACTTCCACTTTAACTTAGGTAATCGACTTTTCAGCCAAGGAAAGCGCGACGAAGCCATCGAATGCTACGAAAAAGCGATCGCCATTAAACCGGATTGGGCCGAAGCTTACGGTAACATCGGTAGCGTGCGATCGCAACAAGGCAATCTCGACGCCGCCATCGCTTACTATCAGAAAGCTGTAGCTTTAAAGCCGCAATTAGAAGTTTTGCACTTCAATATAGCCAATTCTTTTTTACAGCAAAACAAGTACGACGAAGCAATTACTAATTACCGAAACACCCTGAAAATCAAGCCCGACTGGCCGGAAGTTCACGCTAACCTCGGCAGTTGTTTTTCCATGCAAGGGCGGCTGGAAGAAGCTTTAGCCAGCTATCAGCAAGCCCTGGCATTAAAACCGGATTGGGCAGAGGTTTACTGCCGGATGGGACACATTCAGAAACAAGATAAGCCGTTGGAGGCGATCGCCAATTTTGAAAAAGCGATTCAATGCAACCCCAAATATAGCGAAGCCTACCAACAATTGTGCGACTTGCTAAGCCATTCCACCAACCTCGCCGGAGCCCGCAGCGTAGCCGACAAATACTGCGAAAACTGCGGCGAAAATGCCCTAGTCATGTCAGCTACAGCCTACGTCTTTTCCTACCTGCAATCAGGTGTCAGCAAACAGGCTATTCAGAAACTCGAAGAAATCGAAAACCTTTGCTACGAAAAGATCGAAAGTTTTAGCGTAATGGAACTAAAACTCCTCTACGAAATCTTCTTGTTTGCAGTTTCTCACCTGCGAGACAATCGCGAAAAAAATGCCAGTTTCTACAGACTCATTGCCAAAGAATACTACCAAAAAGCCGTTCCGCAGCGCCAGCAAGTTAACAGAAGCAACCTAGCCCATTACCAAACAAAAGAACAGCGTCATTTAAAAATCGGCTTCCTTTCCAAACACTTCCGCCGCCACTCGGTAGGCTGGTGCAGCGAAGCTTTAATTCGGGAATTAAGCCACATCACCCCCCACGTTCACCTTTACGTCACCGGCAAACTCCACCGAGATGAAGTTACGCAGCGGTTTGAAGAAATGGCTGGCAAGTTTTACTGGCCTAAAAAATATCCAAACGGCTTTGCTGATGGCGGTGAAATCTTCGCCGAAGTAGCGCAAGACAACTTGGATGTTTTGATAGACTTAGACTCTATGACAGTGCCAACAAATGTCGAAGTGCTGTATCAATATCCTGCGGGGATTTGCGTGTCTTGGCTGGGATTCGACGCCCCCTACATTTCAGATAATCACTACTTTCTCTGCGACGAACACACTCACCCCCCTGGTGTGGAAAAAAATTACTTAGAACAGTTAGTAAGATTGCCTGTTTGTTCGGTAGCAATTGGCACACTGCAAAGCATTCCTGTGAATCGAGAGGCGATTAGAAATGCTCTCGGAATTGGCTTGGATCAAATGACTTATCTGTGCGTTGCGCCAGGGCGAAAAACCAATCCCGAAATGGTACGAGCTCAAGTTACAATTCTTAAAGAAGTACCAGATAGTGTGTTAATCCGTAAAGGTCAAGGCGACCCGGATGTTATTCACAGCACTTACCGCCAAGAATGCGAAATTCAAGGAGTAGATTTTGGTCGGATTAAGTTTATAGGGCAAACCAGAAGTGAAGAAGAACACCGCGCTATTTATTATGTAGCCGACGTGCTTTTAGATTCCTATCCTTACAACGGCGGGACTCACAATTTAGAGGCTTTGTGGGCGAATTTGCCAGTGGTAACTCGTTCCGGCGACCAATATCTTTCGCGCATGGGTTACGCTTTTCTGAAAAGTGCAAATCTTGATGTTGGTGCGGCGTGGACTTGGGAGGAATACACGCAGTGGGGAGTTAAGTTTGGCCGCGATGCTGGTTTCAGAAATGCGGTGAAAGAGCATTTAGTAAAATCTAAACAGCCAGAACATCTCGCACCTTTGTGGAATCCTAAAAAGTTGGCTCAGGATATGTATGAGGTGTTTCAAAAACTGTTAGCTAAATAGGTGGGGCATTGGGCATTGGGCATTGGGCATTGGGCATTGGGCATTGGCATAGCAATCCCTCATCATTTGTGAACTCCTTTCTTACTCTCTTCTCTTCCTCTGTGCCCTCTGCGCCCTCTGCGGTTCAATAAAAAAAGAGATATCAGGTAGAGAAAAGCGATTTCTGAATATTTTTACCCAACGCCCAGTAAAGTTTTGTAAAAAAATCCGTGGAAATGCGTAAAAATTCCGCGCCGAGTCTGATAGATAAATAGCTGATTCATAGTACGGCGATCGCACTAACTTTATGCCAGTTAGGGCGATCGCTTTTTTTGTGGTGCAAGTTTGAAAAAAGAATGCAACTGTAGACAAGCTCCAAACGACCAGCTTCATCAGTCATTCCCAATTCTAAAATCTAAAATCTAAAATCTAAAATAACCTGACTACTGACTAATCACTAATCGCCACTCGATCGCGCCCGCCCGACTTAGCTCCATAAAGCGCCTTATCAGCAGCTTCAATCAGCATTTTCGGCGAGTTTTGACCTTCAGAAATCGTCGCCACCCCCATGCTGAGAGTCACGCAATCGCTGACAACAGACTTAATGTGGGGAATTGTTAAGGCTTTGACGCGGCTGCGGATTCCCTCAGCAACAGCCTGTGCAGCCACGATATCCGTATTTGGCAAAATTACCGCAAATTCCTCGCCGCCGTACCTAGCAGCCAAATAGAGGCGTTCTGGGGGTGCGTTCGTGCAAGCATCTCCGATCGCCCGCGCCACTTGCTGCAAACAAGCATCCCCGGCTTGATGGCCGTAATTGTCGTTGTAAAGTTTAAAACAGTCAATGTCGCACATAATCAAAGATAGCGGTTCCAAAGAGCTCGACTGCTCCCATTCTCGGTTGATCACCTCGTCAAAACGGCGGCGGTTAGCTAGTTGAGTCAGACTGTCCAAATTCGCCAACCCGTCCAGTCGCTGGTTCGCAGCAGCTAGCTGCTGGTAAAGTAAAGATTGTTCGATCGCGATCGCCACTTGAGTACCCAACTGACTCAGCAAATCCACGTCAAACTGCTGCCACTGGCGGGGTGCCGAACAGTGGTGGGCAATCAGCAAACCCCACAACTTCGGCACTTGACAAGAACCGTTACCTTCCCTAGGTTCTATTCCCTGCTGGACAATCGGCACCACCAAATTTGCCTTCACCTGACAAGTCTCCAAAAAATTAACGTGACACTCGCTCAAATTAGAAGTGTTAATATCCTCTATGGCGCGAATGCGGCCCTTTAAATACTGTCCGATGTAAGTAGTGGCAAAACAGCAATCCTCAATTCCCATCCCCTTCAGTGGCATCCATCCTTCTCCAACCGACTCCACCACCACATCTCCGTTCCAGTCTGGTCGGAAGCGGAAAACCAGGACGCGATCGGTTGCCAAAAACTCCCGCACTTCCGCTACTGTAGTGTTGAGAATATCTTGGAGATCCAGAGAAGAGCGGATGCGCGATTGAATCTGTGCGATCAAGCGTTCCCGTTCTATTTGTTGTCGCAGCGCGACTTGGGCTTGCTTACTTTGAGTAATGTCCCGACCTTCGGGCAGCAACAATACTATTTTGCCCGTTTCATCCGCGACTGGTTTGAGAGAAAAATCAACAGTTGCCGTCCGATTTATACCTTGAACTTCCACTTCATAGCGGACAAATTCACCTTTTGCCGATCGAGAAATTGCCTCTTGCAACTGTTCCTGAACTTCCTCAGAATCTCCCCACCAAGGCAACAGCCAAAACGGTTTATTAGCCACATCCCGCAGCTTAATTCCCGCGAAATCCAGAGAAGTTTGGTTAGCTTCCAGCAGAGTGCCGTCCGGTTTCAACAAGCTCACAAATTGGAAAGAAGAATCAAAAATTGCCCGGAAGCGCCTTTGAGAATCTCCCAACATTGCCGTCACCTTTTCGCGAGAGGTAATATCGCGGAAGCGCCACACCCTGCCAATAATATTTTGTCCGACTCGAATTGGCTGCGTGTAGCGCTCAAAAGTGCGCCCGTCTTTAAATTCTAGAATATCGCAACCTTCCGACTCGGCATCGCTATAAAATTCTTTAACTCTCTGCAAAAAAGCTTTCGGATCTTTAACTTGCTTAGTGAGAAATGCCAGCCGCACCGTTCTATCCATTGAGTTTCTAACTTCTTCATAAATTCCCCACATTTGAACTAACTTTTCGTTATAACTAATCATTTCTCCGGCGGTAGTAACCGCGAGAATGCCGTCGGCTGTTGCTTCTAAGGTAGCGTGCAGCAGAGAGCGCGATCGCTCTAATTCTGCTGCGGTCAATTTGCGTTCCGTGAGGTCTCGGACTGCTTTCACCTGTACTAAACGACCTTCCCACAATACGAATTTGCTGCGAACGTCAGCAGGAAAAGCACTTCCATCTCGCCTGAGAAAAATAGTTTCACAGACTGTATTGCTGGCTGCAGAAATCATTTGTGGCGCCTGTTTGTATGATTTCGGCGACAGTAGTTCCAGCAAGCTCATTCCCGCCATTTCCGCAGGTTCGTAACCAAAAAGTTCGGCAAAATTACTGCTGACACTCAAAATTGTGTCGCGGTCAGCCACGGCAACTGCTTCAAAATAAGCTTCGCATTCGAGCAACCGCGCTGCTGAGTGGCTGCTGCCATTTTCCCCCGAGGAGGAGCTGTTGTTAATTAACTGTTGCAGTTGCGTATTTGCCGAGTACAAAGCGGTCATGGCTTGCCTGTACATAGCAGTACGTTTCTCGACTTTTTCTGCGAGGCGATCGCGATATTCTCGCAGTTCTTTTTCGACTCTAATTAAATCAGTAATATCTACTGCAAACACGATTACGCCAGCGACTTTACCTGTTTCATCCCGGTAAGGTATTTTATCTGTCCGCACCCAGCATTTTTGACCGGAGGCTGTGGGTAGCAATTCGACTTGGCCCTGTTTGGGAAGGCCAGAATGGATTACTTCCAAATCTTCTAAATAATATTGCTCTGCTTCGTCTGGATAGATTTCATAAAAAGATTTACCTTCTAATTGAGCTGCGGGCACACCTCTCGATGCAGCGGCGGCTTGATTAATTCGCAGCAGACGACTTTCGGTATCTTTGAGCCAAATCATCGCCGGCACGGAATCAAAAATAATTTGCTGTTCTTGTTGCTGCAGGCGCAGTTCTGCTTCTGCTTGTTTTCTTTTAATTATTTCTTGTTGCAGCTTTTGGTTAGCTTTTTTGAGTTCAGCCGTGCGTCTTTCTACTCTTTCCTCTAGTTGATCGTAGTATTTTGTCAGCAAATTTTGCTGCTGTTCGTGCCGCAGTGCTTCTAATTTTAACTTTTCGCTAGCTGACAAACTTGAGGATACAAAATCTGCTAATATTTGGGTAAATTCGTGTTCTTCTTCCGTCCAATCCCCGTCGGAACCCTGCCGTTCGGCGCTGACTATTCCCGCCATTTGACCTGCTAGCACAATCGGTACGTTTAACAGGGAAGTCGTGCCCTGATCGAGCAAATAAAGACCGACAAGTTCTCGCGTTCTCGGGTCATTTTCTGCTGCCACAGTAGCGATCGCACTGGCAGATTTTAAAGCTTGAAAATATGCCGGACAGTCGGATGCTGTGATGATTATTTGTACGGAATGGAGTTTAGTATTTTGTTCGTAAAGGTCGATGCAGTGAAGCTGCGTTTTGTCTTCGCCATACAGCCAAATACTAGCTCGATCGCAGTTGACAATACTGACAGCCGTTTCTGTTACTTCGCGGATGAAGTCTTCTATATTGTTGCGTTCTTTAAGTTGACTTTTGGCTAATTTTGCGATCGCTAAAGTTGGACTGCGCCAATTTGCTCTCGGGTTGAGCGACGTGGGTGACTGCGAAGCAGCCTTAATTTCTTCGCAAACTAACAGTACAGCCGGCCGTTGGAAATTGGCAATGGAACGACCATTAGTATTTTCCTCTATTTTCCAATCTACCGCCGGCATTGGGCGGGCGGTTGCTTTTACCCTAATAATCCTGCCGTCTTTGCAAGTCAAGCAGCCTTCCCAACAGGCTATTTTTGGAGTTGGCGTACCGTTTTCCGGCTGGGTCAATCCGGCAAATTCTGCCTGCATTTTGCCCTGCTCTTGGCAGTAAAATATGTTAAAAATTGAATGACAAATTAATTCCTGCGATTTGTAGGCAAGGCGAGACGCGCCGAATTGATTGAGCGAAAAAACTCTTCCCAAAGCGTCTAGAACGAAGTAAATGCCCGGAAAATTCTCATAGAGAGTTCCATACCAATCTTGTTCGACTTGGTGGCTGCACGAAAGTTTTGCTGTCGCGAACTCGCCGTCGGTGTCGAGCAAGTGAGAATAGTTGGTTTCGGGGTTGCTTGAATGACTTTTTTTAGCAAACACTTTTAGCTTAACTCGACTGTAATTAATTTTACTTTCTGGAATTTAACTTTTTTGTGAAACTAAATTAAACCTGTTGTTTGAAAAAAGTTACAAGTTGTAACAAAAATACCACTTGTCCAGCCTCCTGGTTTTCGCTTCCCCATCCAACCACTGTGTTTGTTTCTAGTTGGTACACGGTCTGCAGACGATATTTCCCGCTAGTTGCAATGCCAGCAGGTTTAGCTGCAATTACCCAGTCTGTACTTTTAGCATCCTAGACAATAAAAAAAATCGATAATCAATGGTTTTAAGTATATATGATAACACTCAAATACCTAGTATTGGAACTGACCTACTTCGGATTCGGTTTGGGATATTTGCCGGGGCGGCGGATGAACCGGGCGGCGGCTGCAATTATCGGGTCAGCTTTTGCGGTGGGTTTGGGAATACTCGGCCTGAAAACTGCTTGGGAGGCGATCGACCCCAATACCAGCGTTTTGTGTTGGGAATGACGATCGTGAATACAGTTAATTTGACAGCTTAATAAATATTTGCAATAATTAAGTTAAGTAAATCTTATAATGCCCAATCGCTCACGGGCTTTAGTCCTAGAGTTTATACTTAATCTTGTCCAGCAAACGCTAAGGAGGTAAGGAAGAGTGAGTACCCAACCCGCTGCGAAACCCAGACTTAATTCTGCGTTCAAACAACTGATGTCTCTACACTGGGCTATGTCAGCTTGCTATTTAGTGGTGTTTATTACCGGTACTTCTATGGCTCGATTGCCAGGAGAATTGTTTATTCGAGGCCCCCTTTACGATTTTCACAAATCCGTAGGAGTGCTGACAATGGCTTTACTGACTTGGCGGATTTTAACTCTGCTGCGGGTATGGTGGAAAAAATATACTAAACGCCTGCCAAAGTTTACAAAGGAATGGTACAAAAATTTTGCTCTGCACGCAACTTTGTACGTTTTTATGTGGCTAGTTCCGGTTGCTGGTTTCTTGCTTTCTAACTCTTACAAAAGTAACAATGTGAAATTTTTCGGAATTGTTTTGCCGGATATGTTTCCGCAGAATTCCGCAATGGTTGATCTGGGAAGGAGTTTGCATTTTTGGCTTGGGTACACGTTTTTAGCGTTCGTAATTTTGCATATTATAGATCAGAAGAAAGTTGTGAGGGCTAATTGGCGCCGGTTGGCAAATTTTGTTCGCACTAAGTTCGCAAAGTCCCAAAAGGTTGGATAAATTTGCGATGAGGTACTATATCTCAATTGGTATTGATAAATTTACTGCAAAACTGGCTATTTTCCACGGCGATATTTAGCGCTAGTTGCAATGCCAGCAGGTTTAGCTGCAATTACCCGGTCTGTACTTTTAGCATCCCAGACAATGGAAAAAAGCGGCAATCAAGGATTTTAAGTATATATGATAACACTCAAATACCTAGTATTGGGACTGACCTACTTGGGATTCGGTTTGGGATATTTGCCGGGGCTGCGGATGAACCGGGCGGCGGTTGCAATTGTCGGGTCAGGTTTTGCGGTGGCTTTGGGAATACTTAACCTCAAAACTGCTTGGGAGGCGATCGACCCAAATACGATCGTTTTTTTGCTGGGAATGATGGTCGTTAATTCGGCTTTGGGAGCATCGGGTTTTTTTCAACTCGCTTTGGAGTTTTTAACTCGCTTTACTCGTTCTCCTTTCGGCATTATGGTGGCAGTTACTTTTGGCAGCGGCATTTTATCGGCATTTTTTCTCAATGACACTACTGCTATTTTGCTGGCCCCTTTAACGCTGAGTCTGACTCGCTCTTTGTCTCTCAATCCTATCCCTTATCTTTTAGCTTTAGCCGGAGGTACTAATTTAGGTTCAGTGGCGACTGTGAGTGGCAACCCGCAAAATATTCTCGTCGGTTCTTTTTCGGGAATTAGTTATGTGGAATTTGCCCGGTCTCTGACACCAGTAGCTTTAATTTGTTTGCTGGTTCAAGTAGCTTGGCTATACTTGCTTTATCCAGAAGTGCGTTCTTGCAAATCTTTGCCGCAGGTTACTCAAGTCAGGTATCGATTGTTCAAGCCTTTACTAGCAAAAAGTTTGTGGGTGACAGCAGGACTTTTAGTAGCTTTTTTGGCGGGAGCACCTTTAGCAGAATCTGCCTGGATAGCTGCCAGTATATTGTTAATTACTAGGCGCGTCAAGTCCGATCGCATTTTGCAAGGCGTGGACTGGAATTTGCTAGTAATGTTTGCGGGATTGTTTGTGGTGACTAAAGCAACTCAACAACTGGGTTTGTTGGACAATTTAACTACTTTGACTAATACGCCACTGAGTTTGTTGGGAGTAACGGTAATTCTTTCTAACTTAATTTCTAACGTACCCGCGGTGTTAGTTCTGCAATCGGTGATTGTCAAAACAGATACACAAGCTTGGCTGTTGTTGGCGGCGGGTTCTACTCTGGCGGGGAATTTAACTTTGTTGGGTTCTGTGGCTAATTTGATTGTAGCTGAAGTTGCTGCACGGAAATCAGGCGATCGGCTGACTTTTAAAGAACATTTGCGGTTCGGGCTGCCGCTGACTTTCGTTACTTTGGCAATCGCTTATTTTTGGCTGTACTAAAAGGCTATAATCATTGCAGTATCACGGTCATACAATTAAATTTTAGCCTCGGGCTTTTACCTGTGCGAACTGGATTTGTTTTTCATGAACCGCAGAGGGCGCAGAGGGCGCAGAGGGGAGATGAGAAGAGAATAAATGAGAGGTAAAAAGGTAGGTTTATAGCCGATCGCCTATTGCGGTATAAAGTCTTTAGGTATCTGTTTTCGACACAATTGTAAAACTCCCGATTTTCCAAGGCTCTATCTTAAATCCTCCTCCTTCCGACAACTTTTCCGACAAATTGCCCGGTCGTTCTAACAAATCTACTGGCCCTACAATTTCTAATCCCCAATCACTATTCAATTCTAGCACAGCCTCTTTACCCTCGGATTCGCAACAGCGCAAAATCCACACATTAGAATCGTCTTCCGACTGTTTAAACGCCATCAAAACTAAATTGTCCGCCGACAAATCCAAGAATTTACCAACTGCGGGTAAACTCTTGTTTCGATTTTCTCCCAACTGTGGCAACACCTTTACTAGCAGCGGCAAATTCAACTCATAGCCGCGCCGAACTGTGCCGGCCTCTTGCCAATTTCCAGCATGGGGATACACTGCACAAGTAAATTCGGAAACTCCTACATCTGCTTGTTCATCCGGCCAAGTCGAACCCCGAAGCAAAGTCAGCCGAATTTGATTCGGTTGAAGGTCGCAACCGTATTTGCAATCATTGAGCAAACTGACTCCAAAACCGTCATTGCTGATATCAGTCCAGCGCAAAATCGGCACTTCCCATTTGGCTTTTTCGGCTGGTGTTTGCGGTTTAGTTGTGCGTGCGATCGCACCACCGGGAATTTCGCAAGTTGCAAAATCTGCTTCTACATTTAAGCCAAAGGCTGCTTTTACTAAAACGTGCTTTTCTTGCCAATCTGCAACTGTCTTGATTTTCAGCAGGGGCGAACCTATTTCTACTATATAATCTTGGCAAAACTCCGATTTGCCAATTTGTCGGACTACGCGCAAACTCTGCCGTATTTCTCCCTGTGCTATCCAGGAAATATCTTTCAGTATCGGCGCGGGTAGTTGATGTTGTTCATAATTTGGGTCTATGTTCCAAGCATCCCAATATTGGCCGCTGTCTTGAAATGCTTGCAGTTGATTGCCGCCTGCTGCATTCAGGACTTCTCGGTTATTTACTTTATCCCAAACGCTGGATAAATCCCCGGTTTGTCCGTCTACTGTTGCCCGAATAAATTCATTTTCTAATACCATTTCTGCGGCTACAAAAGGCGTTTCTTGACTAACTGTGTTTTTTTGTGCTATACCGTATGTAAGTTTTGATAACTCTGTCTTTTTTTCAGTTTCTGGACTCGCGGACGCATTATCCACAGCTTGAGCGTCTTCGCGACACAGCCAAAACACCTGGTAGCCAACGGCAGGGAGATTATTTGCCCAGAATAACAGTGTAGATTGCGATTGCGGTCGATCGCCCCTGAGAATCTGTGAAGCCAATCGCCGTCGGGAAAAATCGTAAATTTGCCAAGCTGAGTCAGCGGAATCGGGAAGCGGTACAGCGACAACCTCAGAGCGCGACCAATTGAGAGTATTGAAAATCAAAATCGGTTGAGCGTCGGGCTGCGGGGGATTCGGCAGAGAAATTTGAGCCGAGATTGCATCCAAAGATTTTAGCAGGATTTCGCGACAAGTGCGATCGACCTCGGCAAAGGCTAAATTAGCATCCGCATAAACTTGGGCGATCGCAGAACCGGGCAAAATATCGTGAAACTGGTTAAACAAAATTTGTTTCCAAGCAGATTCTAATTCGGATTTCGGATAAACCGCACCAGTACAAATCGTTGCCAGCGAAGACAGCAACTCTGCTTGGTAGAGCAATTCTTCGCAGCGGCGGTTTTGGCGTTTTTGGTCGGCGCGAGTCGTGTAGCAGCCTCGGTGGAATTCTAAATAAAGTTCGTCTTTCCAAACAGGGAGAGTGGGGGGAATAGTTTTGAGTTGTGAGATGGGAGGATTTGCATCCTTGATTGCCGACAAGTTTGAAAATTCTAGCGCCTGTAAATTCTCCTGGTTGTCCGATTCTGGAACATAGCTTTCGGACTTAGTTGCCGCAACTTCCGGCAAAAACTGACTCTCAATCAAAGACAAATAATCAACCGCTTTCGCAAACTCCAACTTCGGGAAAAAAGGCGACATTTTCCAGCGTTTCGCCACCTCCAACATATCACGAGTCGGGCCACCGCCGTGGTCGCCCACCCCAGGCAACCAAAGAGCATCTTGCAAACCAGTCTTAACTTGCCAGTCAAAAGCATAACTTGCCATTTTTACAGATTCTATGCTTTCACCAATTGGAGCAGACATCATGCTAAATATTTTAGTACCGTCCAACCCTTCCCACCAAAATGCACCGTGGGGAAATTCCGTTGTATCGTTCCAACGCAACTTTTGCGTCACAAAATAATCAACTCCACCTTGCCGCAAAATCTGAGGTAATTGCCACCCAAAACCGAAAGTATCCGGTAGCCAAGCTACCCGCATCAATTCCCCAAATTTTTCTTTTGCATAACGCTGTCCGTAAAAAACTTGCCGCACCATTGATTCAGCGGAAATCAAGTTTAAATCCGGTTCTACCCACATCCCGCCGACAACTTCCCAACAATTCGCCGCCACCTGTTTTTTAATCGCAGCGAATAAGTCCGGCCGATGTTCTTCCATCCAAGCATAAAGGGCCGGAGTTGAATGGCAGAAAATCAAATCGGGAAACTCCGATTGTAATTTCAATAC
This sequence comes from Microcoleus sp. MON2_D5, assembly GCF_036701905.1. Lineage (NCBI taxonomy): Bacteria > Bacillati > Cyanobacteriota > Cyanophyceae > Oscillatoriales > Microcoleaceae > Microcoleus > Microcoleus sp. MON2_D5. The sequence goes on along the minus strand of NZ_JAUBRM010000009.1, from coordinate 54,408 downwards.
CGACTCAAAAGTTCGCTTTGCCGCTTGCCAAGTTTCCGGGACAGGCCACAGCCAAGCTAAGTCTAAATGAGCGTGACCCACCAAATAGATTTTACCTGTATATATAGATGCCAGCTCGCCGCTTTCTCCTATATATATAGATGTAGAATTGCTATTCTCTCTAACCTCAAAAACCTCATCTTTTCTTCCTCCCTCTGCGCCCTCTGCGCCCTCTGCGGTTCCCTCATCTAAATCCCCAGAAAAAGCCCGTATATATCCCAGTAAATTGTGCCGCAAAACAGACAGCGATCGATCGAACTTTCCGCGATCGCCCACGACCGACCAATCAATCAAATCCATCGCCAAATCAATCTCAGATTTCAGCGTTTCCCCCTTGACAAACATGGGGCGATTTGCTAGTGTTTCAGTGGAGAGGTATTGGGAATTTACATTTTCTAAATTTCGAGTTAGCGAATTTTGCAAAATCTCTAATTCGGCAGCCACAAAACCCGGATCGATACAAGAAGAGTCAGCAGCTTCGTACAAACAAATCGATCGCACTAAAGCACCGTTATCGTGACCCGGACTTACCAACCGCAAAATAACTAAAAATTCATCTCCGGGATTGGCCGACGAACTCAACAAAACTCGATCGGCAAAATCAAATAAATCTCCCTGTCCGACTAACTCGCCGTTCACAAAAATTTGAGCATCTTCTGCCCACCAAGTCAAGCCCAGCAGCAACCGCAAACCAGCCACAGGATAGCCGTGCAAATTGTCAGGAATTACAAATTGCTGGCCCAAATACAAAACTTGCTTCCCAGACGGCCAAGCAATATGTCCTTTGCCGTTAAGTTCAGCAACAGGGCTGTTACAAATATTTACCGAAGAGACAGCCGAGTCAGAATCGCAGTACCTCCAACCAGACTGAACCTCCACTTGACTGAGGCGGCGCAACTTCTCGACAGTGGCAGAAATATTGTTGCTAGCAGGTGACACAGAAGCGCTCATATTTCGCTAAAATAGGAATTGTGTATTAATCAAAAATCGGATTGAACTCACATCTTGCACTATTCTCAAGAACAGGCAAGATGCCTGTTCCACAAAGAGTGAATTTTCTTGTGGGGTGGGCATCCTGCCCGCCAGTAAAAGGCTTATTGACATTGGTGCAATATCTTATATCGAACCGCGAAGACGCGAAGGACGCGAAGAAATAAAGGTTTCAGAGGGTTTGAAGCTTCGATTAAGATATCGCTTTGATTTTACAGCAATATTCAGCAATTCCGGCGCGAATCAAAAATCTGAATTCAAGAATAAAAATTATGTCCAACGGTTACTACGGCCCATACCAAAGCCGACTATTAAATTTTATATCGAAACAGTCCCGCCAAGTCGCTGACAATTGCGATCGAACTTGGCGTCAAATTAAAGAAGCAACTCTCACCGCCACCCAAATCCTGCTTTATCCAGCTTATTTGCTGGTGCAAAGTTCCCGACTGCTAGGCCGACAGTTGCGGGAATCAAGTCAAAAAGTAGATTTACCGGAACTGCAAGAATTTGGCGGCGACGAAAATCCCGATGGGCAACAAAATTGGTATCAGGGGGAAACTTCCGACGAAAGTTCGATAGCCGAAATTTTGCACCTCGCCGAAAATTTACTAAACTCGTCGCAAACCGCGAAAACTTTAGCCACCTTCCCGCTGTTAATTAATCAGGGAAATACTGCTAACAATTTACATCCGGCAATCAATTTTAGCGGACAAATCACAAAGCATCAAACCACTTCCGTCTTAGAACTCCCGCTTGCTAAAACTGGATTAAAACCGCAACCGAAAGTTGAGGGAATTGCCAGTTTTATCCCAGCCCGCACTTTAGTATTGGTCGGAAAAGAAAATCAGATTTTAGATATTTTGACACCCGAACAGCAGGAACTGCTGGAAGGTCGCATAACTTGGGAAGTAGCAAACTGCGGGCCCGAACGGCGGGAAATTACCCAAAAAGAATTAAAATTTAATCTCGGTTTGGAGTCGGCGGCCAAAAAAGCGCAGTTGCCGCCGGTGCGTCGTTTTTGGGAATTGATGGCCTGGCTTCAGACGAGCCCGGTTGCCCTCAAAAGAAATCAGTTTGGAGAATCCATCCTCGCAGTTAAAAAATCGATCGACCGCAATTCAATCCTAGTCCAAAAAGCCCGCGCCCAGATCGAAGCAAAAACCGCACAGCAGTCAATTGCGGCATCGAATTCGATCGACCACAATACCCCACAACTAGAAACTAATTTTAACAGCAAGTTCGAGCCTCGACCCTCTAATCCTCTCTCCTTTGTTACATTACTCGATCGCGCCGCCGTCAACCTGGAAGAATTTACCCTACCGCCATCGGTAAAAACAATCGCCGCACCCACAGAAAACCTCGGAGTAAAAATTGACACATCCGGCACCGAAACCAATTTAGATTTTTCCGCGCGCGACATCCTCGAAAAATACGCTCGAAACATCGAACAAGTCATTTGGTCGTCGGTAGACCACCTTTTGGGCAAAGAAACGGCTGCCAGCGATAATACGGAGAAGTCCGTCGCAATTCAGTATTATTTGAAACAGCGACAAGAACAAGAAAACACGCAAAAAAGCCCAGAGGTCGATCGACCGTGGCTGAACTGGCAAGACTTATTCGGGGAAGCAGCACCGCAGCATTTAACCGACGGAAGTTCCGAACCCCATGCAGCAGCACAAAGCAGCGCCAAAGTCAAGGATAAAATAGCAGAATTAGGAGAATTGGCAGAAGGTCGATTGACCGCAGTCTCAATATCCCCTTACCCCGAAGCACTTCACAGCCTGCTGGGGCAGCTAAAACAGAGCTTGCTGACAAAAAGCTCAAAAAGTCAACCCCAAACAGCATCTGATTTATCTGATTTAGCAGTTACTCAAAAAAATAGCTCTGCACTCGCAGCAGAATCAACCCCAGGGCGCGCGCCGGAAACCCAAGTGCCAAAAAACACAAACCCGAACACCGCACAAAACAACCAATCCCCAGCAGCAATCACCGCGCAAACTAGCAGATACACCGCCGCAACCCCCGCCGCAGCCGAACCAAAAAATCCCAGTGCAGGCGTCCCATCCGAGGGAGACTACTTAGAAACAAAAGCAGAATCGATGGGATACATTAAGCACCCCCTAGAACAAGTGCTCGAATGGCTCGATCGAGTTATGCTGCGGCTAGAAAACATCGCCGAGCAACTCTGGAATTGGGCAAAAATCAACTTGCCCAAAATCCTCCAAAGCAAAGATAAAATTGACTAATCTTTAGCTTATGATAAAAAAGTTGCTGCAACAGCAGCAAATCAGCTCAGTATTATGCCATCTTTGGAGACTCCCACAGTGCTAACCCTCAAAATCGTAGTTAATGTAGTTGTTTTATTTTTTGTTTCCCTGTTCATATTTGGATTTTTGTCCAATGACCCGGCCCGGAACCCCAACCGCAGAGACATGGAATAAACAAGTTATCCCGCCCGGTGGCTGGGGGGTACGCCACCGCAGCCGCCCAGCCAGCCCGCAAACTCGCAAAAATTAGTCGAAAAAAACTTGACCTCGCACCAGCAGCGAGGTTATCTTGTGGCGGAAGCAAGTTCTGAAAGCAGCCATATTCCGGCGCGCCAAAGCCACTGCAAATTTTAGATGTCAGATTAATGTCTAAACAGTTGCCTTTTAGATGCAAAAATTTTCAATAATTTGCACCCTATAAAATCTAAAATCTAAAATCTAAAATCGGATGACTTACCTGTTGTAACTATGCCCTATCCGGTACCGCCGCCAGAACCTCCTGGCATCATCTACATCGCAAAGCCAAAAAAAGTCGCCCTCACTGTCGCGGCCGCCGATGGAGACACCCGCAGCAACCCCACAGAAATACCGGAACCAAGCCCAGATATTGTTGAGCCAGAACCCACACCAGCCCCAGCAGAACCAGCAGCCACACTCCTCGGCACTACCCCAGCCACCGACCAGCCTCCAGAAATCGCCGACCCCCTAGCAGCAGTGGAAAGCGGCGAGGCAGTGGTGGGATTTCAGCGTCGGCCTCCTGTGGGAGAACCCGAAAGTGCGGAAACTCCGAAAGATTCCTCGTTTACTGCTTACCAATTGGGTTCGGTAGAAAATGCCCTTGCCATTCGCAATCGAAAACGAACCGCAGAGGCGCAGAAACAACAGGAGAGGAATCTTGGCGGAAAGCAGGAAAGTTGGTATCAGGCCCAAGGTCGGCAGTTAGAAGATAACCCTCCCGAACCTGCAGAGATTCCCGTTCCAGAACCAGCACCCAGCGGGCAACAGCAGTTCGACATTCCCACACCAGGAACTGCCCCCGCACCCAGAACACCCGCTGCGCCGACACCGAAGCCTAAACCAGCCGCGCCGCCGGGAGTCCGCACCGCCCCTTCTCAGCGGACGGTGCCTTTTCCGGTGACTCCGGCCGATACTATTGAAGTTAAGGCCGACAGCCAAGAATTCGACGACAAGCAGCAAATTGTGACGGCGGTTGGTAATGTCGTTGTGCGGTTCCGGCAAACTGTGATTGATGCCGATCGAGCGATCGTCAACTTAGTCACGCGCCAAGTGGTAGCCTCCGGCAATGTCGCCTATACCCGGGGTCAACAAGTAGTGCGCGGCCAGCGGATGGAGTTCAATCTGGGCCTCAACAGCGGCGCAGTCGAACAAGCAAGTGGCGAAATATTCCTGCCTGCAGCAGGTAGCGAATTGACCCCCACACTGCCGACCGATATCAGTGCTGGGACAATTCTCGAACAGCCGCTGAGCGATCGAATTACCAGCCAGCAGCCCGTGCGCGGCGTCAAATCCCCCGGAGCTGCTACAGTGACTATCGGTGGCGGCGGACAGCTAGCAGCCCCCCAAGTGGTCGGCGCGGTCAACCGCGTCCGCTTTGAAGCAGAACGCATCGAACTGCTGCCAGACGGCGCGAGGGTAGCAACCAACATTCGGATTACTAACGACCCGTTTTCCCCGCCGGAATTTGAATACAGGGCCCGCACGGCGACGATTAGAAGGATTTCGCCCACGGCAGAGGAATTAGTCACAACTAAACCCCGCTTGGTGTTCGACAACCGGGTGAAAATACCCGTGTATCCCCGCAGACAAGTGTTTGACAGCCGGCAGCAGAGCGGCCCGTGTTTGACTTTTGGTTACGACGGGGGCGAAAGAGGCGGTTTGTATGCCGAGTGCGGTTTTGAGGTGTTGCAAAACGGGCCGGTGCGGCTGACTCTGACGCCGCAAATTTACCTTCAGCGGATTGTGGCAGAGCACGGTGGCAATCCGTTTTTTCCCGACAGCTACGGGCTCAGAGCGAGGTTGGGCGCCTCTCTGGGCCCGCGCACCAGGCTCGACGGATCGGCAATATTTCTGAGTTTTGAAAATTTCCCGAACTTGCCGGAAGACAGCTTTCGGGGCAATTTGCGCCTGCGGCAGTTGATCGGCACTCACTCTCTGGCAGCAGAATACAGTTATCGCGATCGGCTGTTTAACGGTTCTCTGGGCTATCAAACCGTGCAGAGCAGCCTCGGGGCAGTCCTCACTTCCCCAGTCATCCAACTCGGAGGCACTGGCATCAATCTCAGCTACCAAGCTGGATATCAATTTATCAATGCTGACACCGATCGACCAGACTTGCTCGAACCAGTGCGGGAAAACAACCGCGTCGATCTGGGGCGTTCCCAACTTAGCTTCGCCTTGAGCCGCGGCTTCAACTTGTGGGAGGGCGAACCCCTGCCCCGCACTCCCACCCAGGGTTTGAGGTATACGCGGACGCCGGTGGTTCCTTTCTTGCAACTGGCATTGGGACTCCGGGGAGTTGGCACTTATTACAGCAGTGGCGATCGACAAAATTCGCTCGCTGGCAGCGTCGGCATTCAAGGGCAGTTCGGTCATTTCTCCCGCCCTTTCCTCGATTACACTGGGTTTAACGTGACTTATACCCAGGTGGGGCGCGACGGTATCTCGCCGTTTTTATTCGATCGCTTAGTAGATTTGAGAGTCCTGTCTTTTGGGCTTGTCCAGCAAGTTTACGGAGGCTTTCGAGTTGGATTTCAAAGTGGTATTAATTTAGAAAGCGGGGAAACAATCAGTACGAATTACACTTTAGAATACAGTCGCCGCAGCTACGCAATCATTTTGCGTTTTAATCCTGAGCGTCAAGTTGGCAGCCTGACTTTTAGAATTAGCGACTTCAACTGGAATGGGACTCCCCAACCTTTTTCCGGGGACGCGCGAACTGTAGAAGGAGGCGTGCGTTTATCCGATTAATTCAATTGGCTAATAGGGCATTGGTGATTGGGCATGGGGAATTGGTAATGGGGAAGTGATAATAGGTAATAGGTAATGGGGAATTGGTAATTGGATAATTGGAACCAAAAGACAACAGTCAACAGATAACAGTCAACAGTCAACAGATAACAGATAACAGACAACAGTCAACAGACAACAGTCAACAGTCAACAGACAACAAATGACAGAAGTGACGGCAATATCTGCACAAGCAGCGGCTCTGCTGGTTCACTACGGTTTTGACCTAGGTGGCAAAAAAGCCGAGAAATTGGCGGGTGAATGGCTGACCAAGTATCCCGGCTATTGGCTGCGTTTAGCAGTGGTTGAAGCGCTTTATCAAGGGCGCTACAAGGCTGTTTCTGTGGAACAGCTATTGAGTATGTGGCACCGGATAGGTCAACCTCTCTATCATTTCAATCGCGAGTTTGAACGCTTGGTATGCAATAATTTTCCTCAAAATTTAACCGGGGAAAGTGCTGCTCAACTGTCACCGGAAGATATACTTTTATCGAACCCGGAATCGGAAGTAACTGCCGCAGATTTAGATTGGCATGGGCCCTCAGAGGCGCAACTTGATGTGGCGCTTCATGAAAAAGTCCCAAACACAGAGGCAGAGGAAACAGGAAAATTACCTGCAGCCGACGATCGCACAAAAGAAAATACAGAATTTGTAGTATATGAAGATGTGGCTGTTACCGCCCTCGCCGATCGAGCCGAAGCTGAGCACAAATTACCGGACAAACCTGTGGCAAAATCATTCCCAGTTGTCAAACACACTGATTTTCATACTAAGTTAAAAGCGATTGCCCGAGAAGGCAGAAGAAAGAAGGGAGAAAGCAGAAATAGGGTGTAAACTTTGAGAACTAGATAGTTATTTGTCACTCTTCACTTTTGGGACTTCCTCCCATCCGAATTTCCGAACAAAAAGAAGCTTGTTCAGTACCGTTAGCTTGCTTAACAACGCTAGTCCGCAACCGCAGGTTGGGCATGAGATACCACAGCCTTTCTTCGGCATGGAGGGTGTCTGATTCTGTAATCAATGTCAGCACGTCGTCGCCCATCACGTAGCGGCCCTTACCCTTGTCTTGCAACACTTTGCCTTCGCTGGGATTGTCGGGATTTGGTACGATCGCTAGTATGGTAGAACCGATTTGTTTAGCTTTGTCGCGATCGGGAATACCGTCCCAACTAATCCGAACGCTGGTTAGCCCAGTTGAAGCCGGGTTAATCGAGTGTTGTTGGCAAAGTTTGACGACTGCTGCATCGCTAGCTGTCAGTATTTCTATTTTGAGGTCGGATTTACCTGCCTGCAATTCCCCAGAATTGAGATTGTGTACGGTACGCTGAGAAAACCATTTGCCTGCACTTAACTCGAAAAACTCGATAACATCCATGAAATTTGTCTCTAAAGTCAATACTGCTTTATTTGCGATCGTGACTTGCGCGCTATGGAGTCAGAAACCCGGTTTCTTCCTACGTACCTAGCGGTCAAACCAATGATTTTGTTTAGAAATCCGGTTTAAGAGTGCAAGTCCTTTTCTATATTTTAGAGGAAGGGGGCGCACCTGCAAAGCTTTCTGAGAGCTTTGGGCGAAACAGATTGCAGATGCCGTTGAGGTAAAAAACCCAACCAGGGGGACATCTGCCTCGCTGATGCGGCCGACTTGACACAAAATTAGAGCATCCGCCATCATATTTCGTTATAAAAAGTCTTTTTCGCACTTTAAATAGGATTGCGATACCTGAAATTTTTTAGCTTTGACAGTGTTGATAGATCGACCATCATCGCCCAAAACCAGCTATGTTAAGAAAAACGACGATATATGTGAGCTCTTGTGGATCGATCGGTAAATTGGGCGTTGCTGAGTTGAATTATATTGGCGGCGATTTATTGTAATCGCACTGCTTGAAAATTCTCAAAGCAGACTTCGACTAAAAAATAAGCAATTCATCGAACCCTCACCAAACCGAGGACAGCAAGCCCATAGCACAGAGCATTTAAATATGTCATGCTAAGTCAAGAGAAAAGATTCTCGATCGGCTTTTCGGTAGGGTGCAGCTAGCGATCGCATACATTTAAAAAACACATCCGTAAATTTATGACCGAGTTTACACAAGGGCTGGATAAAATGCAGCCCGCAGAACAGACGCACTACCTGGGAATCCTGCCAAGTCAGCTAGCAGCGACTTCAGACTACGAAAAATTATACAGCTTACTAACAGATTACAATTTTATTAAAGCCAAGCTGTCAGCCTCGGGAGTACAGGCGCTAATAGAAGATTACGATTTAGCAACAAGTCCCAATATTATTATCTCAGACCCAAAAGCCGACCAACTCAAATTAATCCAAGAAGCAATTCGGCTGTCTGCCCACATTCTAGCCACAGATAAAACCCAACTAGCTACCCAACTAATGGCCCGCTTGATGCGCTTTGAAAGTCCAGAAATTCAAGCACTGCTAGCACAGGCCAAACACCAAACAACCCCCTGGCTGCGACCGCTAACGCCCAGCTTTACTCCTCCCGGCGGGAGATTGTTGCGTACCCTCACCGGACATACAGACTGGGTACAAGCTGTAGCAATCACCCCCGACGGCAAGCGGGCAATTTCTGCGTCCTCCGACCACACTCTCAAAATTTGGCACTTAGAAACAGGAGAAGAACTTTCCACCCTCAAAGGTCATCTTACCTACGTCAATGCTGTAGCTGTCACCCCCGACGGCACTAAAGTAATTTCCGGTTCTTGGGACAATACGATTAAAATTTGGGATTTAGAAACTGGACAAGAAATATTTACTTTTGCCGGCGATACTTTTGCCGTAGAAGCAGTAGCAGTAACTCCCGACGGCCAGCGAGTAATTTCTGGTTCTTGGGATGGCAGTATTAAAGTTTGGGATTTGACAAGCAGGGAAATAATTTTTAACTTCAAAGGTCACAGCAGTTTTGTCCAGTCCGTAGCAGTAACTCCTGATAGCAAACAGTTGATTTCCGGGTCGGGAGACAATAGCATGAAAGTCTGGAACCTAGAAACCGGAAAAGAACTTTTTACTCTCACGGGTCATGCAGACTGGGTAAAAAGTGTAGCAGTTACTCCCGACGGCGAACTAATAATTTCAGGCAGTTACGACGCCACTGTTCAAGTCTGGAGTTTGTCAGAAAGAAAGCAACTTTTTAGGTTAGGAAAACACAGCAGTTTCGTTCAAGCTGTGGCAGTCAGTCCCGACGGGAAACGAGTAATTTCGGCTTCCGGCGACAAAACGCTGAAAGTTTGGAATTTGGAAACAAAAGAAGAACTTTTCACTTTTACCAATCACATCGCCCCCGTGAATGCTGTGGCTGTTACCCCCGACGGCCAGCGGATAGTTTCTGGTTCCTCAGACAAAACTCTCAAAGTTTGGCACTTAGAAATAGGCCAAGAAAATTTATCATTGGCAGGTCACGATGACTGGGTAAATGCTGTAGCAGTGACGGCGGACGGTACGAAAGCGATTTCCGGTTCAGGAGACAACCGGATTAAAGTCTGGAATCTTGAAAACGGACAAGAAATTTGTACTATTCCCGGTCATAAAGATTGGGTAAAAGCGATCGCAATAACACCGGATAGCAAGCGAATAGTTTCGGGTTCCGGCGACAAAACTGTGAAAGTTTGGGATCTAGAAACCGAACAGGAAATCTTTACTTTCACGGGTCATACAGACTGGGTGAATTCTGTGGCAGTGACGGCAGACGGCACGATGGCGATTTCTGGTTCGGGAGACAAAACTATTAAAGTTTGGAGTTTAGAAACAGGAGAGGAACTTTTTACTTTTTCCGGTCATGAGGACGCGATAAAAGCTGTGGCAGTTACTCCCGACAGCAAGCGGATTATTTCGGCATCCGGCGACAAAACTCTGAAAGTTTGGAGTTTGGGGAAAGAAAAGAATATTTTGGCAATTTTATGGAATTTAGCCGTCAAAAATCTACTTTTCACTCTCAAAGGTCACGAGAGTTTTGTGAATACTGTGGCAGTGACGGCGGATGGCAAATTGGCAATTTCGGCCGGGCGGGAACCCAATTTGAAAGTTTGGGATTTGTCCAGTAGAAAAGAAGTTTTTACATTGGCAGGTCATGAGGATGCGGTAACGTCTGTGGCGACTATGGGAACAAAGGCAATTTCTGTTTCCGACGATAATACTCTCAAAGTTTGGGATTTGTTAAGTCGAAAAGTAATTGCTAGTTTCAGGGGAGATAGTGCTTTGAAAGCTTGCGCTATTGCACCTGATGGGGTGACAATCGTAGTGGCGGAAGCTTCGGGACAGGTGCATTTTTTGAGGTTAGAAGAGGGGAAATAGTCATTAGTCATTAGTCATTAGTTATTATGCCGATCGCACTTTTGCTAAAATTTAAAAGTGCGATCGCTCTTTTCCCCCATCTATAGCAGTTCTCAATAAAGTGAGGTATGCCCTATGCCCTATGCCCTATGCCCTATGCCCTAGATCCGAGAGAACCTCATGTTACTGAGAAAGGCTATAGTTTACAATTGTTCCGGGTCAATTCCCATCGATCGCAGTCTTTCTGCTAGCACAGCAGCCCGCTGTTCGGCTTGTTCTGCACGCTGTTCGGCTTGTTCTGCCCGCTGTTGCGCTTGTTCCAAGCTGCGAGAAACCTCCTCATAACTTGCAAACGGTTCGCCGTCAGGGCGATAAATTTGTAACTCTTCACCCGACAAATCAAAGCGAATTCCCAGTCGGGGACTGACCCAATTTTCGATCACATCAATTACGTCGAAACGCCCCTGTGAACGCATCCAACCGCTGAAATCGTTGCGTTCCGGGTCGTACAGGTAATATTCCTCTACCCCGTGGCGATCGTAAAATACCTGTTTTTTATTCATTTCTGTTAGCCTGTTACCGGGAGAAAGAATTTCAAACACTACTTGCGGCGCGATATTTTCTTCTTCCCACTGCTTGTAAGAACCCCTATCTCCTTTCGGTCTGCCCAAGACTACCATCACATCCGGGCCGACGCGAATCTTGTTATCTCCTTCGACGGGATACCACAGCAAATCCCCCGCGACAAATACATTCGGGTCATCGGCAAATAGCCACGCTAAATTTTGTTGGATGATGAGTATCCAGCGAAATTGTTTAGTATTGTCAGACATTGGTTGACCGTCGCTGTCGGGGTAAATTACATCAGGTTTTTGAGGGGACTTGAGTTGAGTTACCATAACTGTTGTCCGGGGTTAGGGACTGTTTAATTTAATTTAAGCTGTTTCGGAAAGGTGAAAAGTGCGATCGACCTTTCTCAATACAATAACCTATTCCTCTTTCTCTTTTATCTCTCTCTCTTCTCTTCCTCTGCGCCCTCTGCGCCCTCTGCGGTTCATTAAAAAAAATCTTACTCAGCATCGAAAATAGGGCGGACACCGCCCGCCCTAGAAAACTACTTCCTCAGCAACTTCACCCCGCGAATCGAATAATCCAAAAGCTCAATTGGGTGCATTAAAGTAACTTCCTTTCCCTGCAACTCCAAATGCTTCTTAATTTGCAAAGAACAACCCGGATTAGAAGAAGCAATCAACTCCGCCCCAGTATTCAGCAAATTCTCCACCTTTTGCACTCCTAATTCATCAGCAATTTCCGGCTGAAGCATATTGTAAACCCCCGCACTCCCGCAGCACAAAGCCGCATCCACAGGTTCTTTTAACTTCACCCCCGGAATTTGTTGCAACAACTGACGCGGCTGCAAACTAATCTTTTGCCCGTGCAACAAATGACAAGCATCCTGATAAACAATTGTCAAATCTCCCTCAATCAAAGGATTGAGTTTCGCGGTAATTCCCGCACTTGCCAAAAACTCTTGCACGTCCTTAACATTAGCAGCAAATTTCTCAGCTTTCTCCCGATATTGCGGGTCATCTGCTAAAATATGACCGTATTCTTTCAAAGTATGACCGCAGCCAGCAGCGTTGATAATCACACAATCAACGCCAGTATTTTCAAAGCTATCAATCATTTGTCTCGCCAAAGCTTTCGCCTGTTCCGCTTGGCCTTGGTGTTCCGGCAAAGCAGCACAGCATCCCTGACTTTTAGGAACCACCACCTCGCAACCGTTAGCCGTCAAAACTCGCACAGTAGCCTCATTAACTGGCGAAAATAACAGCCGCTGCACGCAGCCTAAAATCATCCCGACTCGATAGCGTTTCTCCCCTTGTGCCGGAATTACCTCTGGTAAATTATCCCGGAAAGAATCGACAGTAACTTTCGGCAAAATTGATTCCATCGCCGCCAAGCGGGGAAATACTTTTTTCAGCAAGCCTGTTTTGCGGACAAGTTTTGGCAGTCCTAATTTTTGATAAATAAACAGCGGTACAAGCAAAGGCCGCAATCTGTGAGGATAAGGGAAGAGATTAAAAATCAGAGTGCGAATTACATTGTCGGAAAAAGTGCGTTCCTGATTTCTGGCAACTTGGTGGCGAGTTGCGGAAATTAATTTGTCGTATTGAACTCCAGAAGGGCAAGTTGTAACGCAGGCCAAACAGCCCAAACAAGTATCGAAATGCTGTGAGGTTGCTTCGTTTAAAGGTGCCTCGCCTTCGTTAATTGCATCCATTAAATAAATGCGGCCTCTAGGCGAATCCATTTCTTTGCCAAGTACGCGATAACTCGGACAAGTTGACAAACAAAAGCCGCAATGTACGCAGGTATCTATTAATTTGGGATCGGGCGGATTGTTGGCGTCAAAACCTGGGATTTCGAGGGTTTCTAAATGGGGATTTTGTGCTAGAAAATTGCTTTCTTTGGCAGGTCTTAAATCGTCGCTGGGAACGTGAGATTTTTCTGAAGTTTGCATATATGGCAGAAAGAAGAGGGAAGAAGGAAGAAGGAAGAGGGAAGAAGGAAGAGGGAAGAGGGAAGAAGGAAGAAGGAAGAAGAAAAAAGGATTTAGTTATCTATGAGAGAAGTCAGAAGCAATCGACCGCTTATATTTCAGCAATTAAGAAAAGAATTTCCTAACAGTCAGGCGCGGTTGCTATTCATAGCAAGCCTAAATCCGTCAAAAAAACAAAAACTTCTCTTCATTTCTCTTCCTTCGCGGTCTTCGCGCCTTCGCGGTTCGTTAAAAAACAAATGTGGTTCACCAATAATTCAGACTCGGAATTAAAAAAAACAGAACTCCGGACTATAAAGTTTAAACTAAATATCGCTTATAAAACGATGTGGACTCAAAAGATTTTCCGGGTCAAACTGCTGTTTAATCCGGCGCATTAAATCGATCGCACTTCCAGTATAGCCCCAAACATCTAACTCTTGCTTGATGTCGGTCGGCGCTGCTAAAACAGTCAGGAAACCGCCTTTCGCTTCGCACCCCCTGCGTACCTGCAACAGCGTTGCCGCAGTCGCACCCTCAAACCGCAAAACTCCTAAACCGCTGCCTGCATGAATCAAAGCGTCCTGTACCGGCAGCTCGTTAATTGCCGCTACAGCTTCCGACGGTCTAATCCCTATTTTGCAAATAATTGCGGACTTTGTGCCAGAATTCCAGACTGTTTCTGGCAATCTTTGCCATAACTGATGCTCATCATTGCCGCCACAGATATTTGCTTGCAAACCCAACTTTTCGCCAACTTCCAGCAAGCGGGCTGATTGTTCTTTAACGCTCTCTGCGATACTTTGAAATCTTACTATCAATCCTTGGCGCTTTCCTAAACCTAATTGTGCTACTAAATCAGGTGACACCAAATCAACGGCCGTCGGAGTCAAAGCAGAAGACAATAAGATTTGAGCCGTTTGGGACAAAGCATTAGTTTCCCCTGTCAGCACTACCGTTCCCGAGGACTCAGGCAGCGGATAAACTCGGAAAGTTACTTGACTGATAACGCCTAAAGTGCCGTAAGCACCAGTAAACAGTTTCATCAAGTCGTAGCCGGCGACATTTTTAACAACTCGACCTCCGGCTACCGCAATTTTACCGTCCGATCGCACAAAGGTAATTCCCAACAGCAAATCGCGAATCCCCCGATAGCGATGCCGCAAGGAACCCGCATCAGCAGTAGCGACAATGCCACCCAAGGTTGCCTGTTGCGGATACGCTGGGTCGATCGGCAAAAATTGACCTGCTGCTGCTAAAATTTGCTGCAAATCCGCAAACTTCATCCCCGCTTCTGCAGTCACGGTTAAATCGCCCACAGCGTGCTGTACAAGTCGATTGAGGCGCGAAGTGCTGACAGCCACAAGCCCCGCTGCATCAGGAGATACCCCTAAATCCCCCTTAAAAAGACCCACTTTGACAACATCTTGCTCCCCCCTTGTTAAGGGGGGCTGGGGGGGATCGGAGTCTAATTTTACTAAACCGCCCCAATCAAGTTTGCTGCCGCTACCACAAGGCAAGACTGCACAGCGATTTTGCTGTGCCCAAGCAATGACAGCCGCCAGTTCTTCCTGAGTATTCGGGTAAACGGTACCATCTATTTTCGTGTCGGGGGCAACTGCTTTTTCTACCCGTTCTTGCCAAAATGGGTTTGTATCTTGCCAGCGACAGATGCCAGCAGTCCCAACAATACTTTCTAATTCTTGTGTGCTTACGTAATTTTCGGTAGAAAAAGATTTCATGAAGGTTATCAGACGCCCGGTAAAAAAAATTATCAAAACAGTGCCTAAAACCATTAAATATTAATACGGGCCCGATATTCAAAACATGAACAAACAAATGTCTCAAAACCGAATTTCTCTGGGAATTACCGGTCTCAACGAAGTGATTGGCGGCGGCCTAATTTCTCAACGCTCTTATCTGGTGCGCGGCGGCCCGGGTACCGGCAAGACGACACTGGGCTTTCACTTTTTGGCAGCAGGTGTGGCTGTGGGAGAAACGCCCCTGTTTATTACTTTAGGAGAACCCGAAGCGCAATTGCGGGCCAATGCGGCAAGTCTCGGTTTTGATATTGAAGCGATGGCGTTCCTGGATTTGAGCCCATCGTCAGAATTCTTTACAGAAGTTCAGACTTATGACATTTTCTCGCCCTCGGAGGTTGAGCGAGAACCGACTACACAAAAGATTATTGAGCGAGTCCAAGCTGTCAAGCCACAACGGGTGTTTTTGGACGCAATCACTCAATTTCGCTACTTAGCTGCGGATGAGTTTCAGTTTCGCAAGCAAGTTTTGTCTTTTCTGCGGTTTTTGGTGGAAGGGGGGGCGACGGTGGTGTTCACCTCCGAAGGCACATCAAGTGCTCCCGATGACGATTTGCAATTCATCAGCGACGGAGTAATTTACTTGGAACTGCGCCCTGAAGGACGCACCATGTCTGTCACCAAGCTGCGAGGCTCCAACTTCCGCAGCGGCCGCCATTCGCTGCGCCTGACTCAGGCTGGTATGGAGGTATTTCCGCGACTGCTTCCGGACAACTATCAACAGGATTTTGTTGCGGAAGCGATTTCTTCTGGGGTTCCAGAAATGGACGAACTACTGCACGGGGGACTGGAACGGGGGACTGTCACGGTGATTAGCGGGCCTAGCGGCGTTGGTAAAACGACGGTGGGGATTCAGTTTATGAAGGAAGCCGCAGGAAGGGGGGAGCGATCGGTAGTTTACATTTTTGAGGAGTCAAGTTCTACTCTGCTGCGCCGCTGCGAATCAGTTAACATCCCGGTTGGGGCGATGGTGGGGCAAGGAAGTCTTTCCGTGATACCTGTGGAACCTTTGCTGTACTCGCCGGATCAGTTTGCCTGTATGGTACGCCAGGAGGTGGAGCAGGAAAAGACGCGGATTGTGATGCTTGACAGTATTTCTGGCTATCAGCTTTCGATGCAGGGGCAAGATTTGGTGAACAATTTGCACGCTTTGTGCAAGTATCTGAAGAATATGGGAGTCACCGTTATCTTGATTAATGAGATAGAAGCCATTAGCGGAGATTTTCGGCTGACCGAGATCGGGATTAGCTATTTGGCGGATAATCTTCTGTTTATACGCTATATGGAACGCCAACTGGATAATAGGACAGAAATCCGCAAGGCGATCGGAGTAATTAAAAAACGAGTCAGCAATTTTGAGAGAACTCTGCGAGAACTCCAGATTACTCGCTACGGCATCAAAGTCAGCAAACCGATAGGGGGGCTGCGCGGCATTTTGAGTTCGGCGCCGGTGTGGATTGACGGGGGAGCAGATGAAGATTGAATCGGGATTTGTCCTGCTGTTTTGGGGCAATTGCAGCTAATTTTGAAGTCGTAAATCTACTAATTAGTAGGGGCGCACCTCACCACTAGCTTTAGTGCGCGCACCGCGCACCTCACCACTAGCCTAAGTTCTGGAAAACTTAAATATATTGGTAAATTTGTGTATTTTTCGACTTTTATAGCAGTTTTCACTTCTATGAAATACAGTATGCGGACAGGGCGCGGGGCCGTGTTCCGTGTCAGATCATCTGTACTTCACTCAACTGAAAACCCATGTAATCCTTCGCCGAAAAGTAAGCTAATACCAGATAAAAAAAGCATCCAACTTTATTTAGACAACCTCCCAACCCATATATAATCAGTCACTCCCCATTCTAAAATCTAAAATCTAACATCTAAAATGGTTATAACCCGTATTCACAGGAAGCTGATCAATGACTGGCACTTCAATAATTTTAGCCGTAGACCGCAATCAGCGAAACTTGGAACTATTAGCACAATTTCTCAATAAAGAAGGATACCAGATGATCGCGGCTTATAACTTTGAAGATGTTGCACAAGCTATCAGTCAGCCTGCTAGGATCGGGATGGCTTTAGTAGATATTTCTGGTTTCGACCGCCGGATTTGGGAGTGCTGCGAACAACTGCGAAATCACCACATCCCTTTTCTGATACTCTCGCCCAAACAAAGCGCTGCTATTCAGCACGAAAGCCTCTGCCACGGTGCTCGGAATATGTTGGTAAAACCTTTGATCGTTAGAGATTTGCTGGGAATTGTTCACAGCTTGCTAGGAGAACCTGCGTGAGTCAAATTTTATTGCTTGTAGAACAGAAAGAAAATCGTCGCTTGTTATTAGAATGGCTAGCAGTTTATTATGAGGTATTGCTGCCAAACTCAACAGATAATAGTGAGGATTTTTTACCATTTAATCAATCTTTTGACCTGGCGATAATTGACGGTCTTGCCCTGAAACGCCATTGGCAATGGGTGGCCGCCCAAAAACAGGCAGAACACCCGGTATGCTTGCCTTTTCTTTTGATTACATCCCGCTCGGATGTAGGAATGGCAACGCAATTTATTTGGCAAAGTATTGACGATTTGATTATCGCTCCGATCGAGAAGATAGAATTGCAAGCGCGGGTGGAGATTTTGCTGCGATCGCGCCAGTTGTCTTTAACTCTCAAATTGTCTCACGACCAACTCGATCGCACTCTGCAAACAGCCCAGGAACTCAACGAGATGAAAACATCTTTGTTGTACATGATTGCCCACGACGTTCGCAATCCTTTGAATTTCATCATCGGCACTACACAACTTCTTACCAAGTACAAGTTGACATTAACAGATGAGAAAACACAAGAACTGCTAGACAAAACTCAAGCAGCCGCAAAAGGCATCGATCAGTTATTAGACGATGTTCTGCTGCTGGGCCGTGTTGAGTCAGGACAAGCCGGATTTTGCTTGGTACCGCTAGACTTAGCAAAGTTTTGTAATGAGTTGGTAGAGGAATTTCAGAGCAGCCTGAAGTTGAAACCTCCAAGCGATCCGGTGACGCTGATTTTTGTGAATCACACTCAATCGCCGATGGTGTCTTTGGAGGTAAGCTTGCTCCGGCGCATTCTGGGCAATTTGCTGTCAAATGCTATTAAGTATTCTCCCCCAAATACCGAAGTAATCTTTGAATTAAAAGTTACTGAAACCGAGGCTATTTTTTCAGTACAGGATGCAGGAATTGGCATACCTGTCGCCGACCAAGGACGGCTGTTTGAGTCATTTTACCGGGCTAAAAATGTCGGTCGAATTCCCGGTACAGGACTGGGGCTGAGCATTGTTAAAAAATGCGTGGACTTGCACGGTGGCGAAATTACTTTGATCAGTGAAGAAGGCGTCGGCAGTACATTTACCGTAACGCTGCCGATCGCAAAACCTGGAAAAAAGCAAATCTCGCCTGCAACGCCTTAAACTAGATGCAGGGATTATGCGAAAATTTACAGACTATGCAGTTGTCTGAGCTAAGGCGCGCCTTTTGTGCCGTACAATCAATCAACTGTTGAAGACCGATCGCCTGAGCTTTCAGGCAGACAGTCCAACTGTTCAACTATTAATGGTTGAAACCTGATGTCTCCAGGTTCAATCGCCACTCTTCTCCACCAAGCGGGCAACAAAAGCAGCCAAAACTTACCCAAAGACACAGAACGCTGCTCGCGAACAAAAACCAAGGGCAGGAGAGCCGCCAGTCGTAAGACGGCTGAGAGGGCAAACACCCCTGGCAAGCCACCGAGATTGGTCAAAGTGGCGATAAAGCCACCAAGGGTGATTCCCATTGCCCCAGTGACACCAGGAACCGCCGCCGCGATCGCAAAGTAAAGGGACTGATTGCGTAGTGGGGTCACCGACATCATCAGATTACCACTGCACAGGTCGATCGCCGCCCACGTTGCACCGCCGATGATGTGCAACAGCGGGAACCAGACCCATATAAAAATTGGAGCCGTTCCAGCTTCTAGCCAGAGCACAGGGGTCAGAGCCACCAAGATTCCCACTACTATCATGATCGGGCGGTTCCCAACCCGGTCAGCCAGCTTCCCCCAAAAAACCAGCATCAGTAAGTTAGCACCCGCTCCTAAGCTGTTGTAGAGCGTTACCACGCTGACATCTATATTTATGTCATCCAGCAAGTAAAGGTTAAAGAAGGGAGCGCTGACGTTAACAGCAAAGCTCCATAGGCCAGAGTAAAGCAAAAACTTTAAAAAATTGGCTTCCTTGAGAAAGCTAAAAATTGCCCCTATGGATGATTTTTCGCCTATATCTGAATGCGTGACGTGTACAAGCTTTGGGTTCACATCGGTCATAAAGAACTGACAACCTAGACTGATGATGCCAAGCACAATTCCTAAAACCAAGATGGCACTGTAACCTTGGAGCCTTCCACCGGGCCAGTTCGATACCACTAGAGCCAGCAACGGCACACCAATGAGATTCGTCAAGCTGACAGCACTATTGCGAAAGCCAAAATACCGCCCGCGCAACCGCTGAGGTACTAAAACCGCCAACCAGCTCAAGAAGGAAGCACGACCTAAAGATTCTAAGACTTGAGTTACCCAGATGATTGCCAATGTCAACTGCACTACCTGATGTCCAGCGAGCTGAAATGAGCCTCCCAACCACATTGCTGGCACGAGAATCAGCCACAGCACTCGCGACAGTCCGAAAATCCAGAGGGAATACCAGTGGCGGCTCTGCAGTCGGTCTCCTATATAAGCTCCGAACGGTTGGAGCAGATTTACCAGTTGAGGAATGGAGGCGAGCATACCAATTTCGACTGGGCCAGCCCCTAAATCCAGCAAGAAATTACTGAGCAACGCGCCGCCGATGATGCTGTAAAAAAGCGTAGCGAAAACACTCTCCAAAGTTAGTGCTCTGAGGCTTGACCGAGTTTCCGGTTTGGAAAGTTTTAGAGGCGGAGTGGTCAGAAGTACCGTCTCTGGTAAGGCTATATCCTCTTGGATTTCCTGAAGAGGGAGAGGACTCGTTCTGTAATCTTCTTCTTGTGTTTCGAGCATACTGGATAGGCAATAGATGAGCTGCTACGCAGCTTAATTGTATAATATAAGATTAAATATTTTAAGTAAGACAGCCAGAGATGCCAGCTAAAAATCACCTCTCTAAAAAGCCAAAAGAAAGATTACTTAAATAAATTAGGGAAAATAAGAATGCCCAAATTAGAGAATAATTTTTAATTGCATTATTAATAGTTAATCAATAAATAGCTAAGTTTTTATAAATTTTATATGCGACAGTAGCTTACTGGATTTTTCAGGGTGAACCCGATAAAATAGAGAGCTTTTGAGATAAAAGAAGTCAAGGCAACTTTCGGAAACCCACCTATGGGTATGAATAAACGTTGCTAAAAATGGGAACAAAATCAAAGTTCTAAAGGAGCAAGAGCGTTCAATAACTCTTCTAGGATAAATCGCAGCAAAGATTGAGTTGCTAATATTAAGCCCAAGCGGGATTGGGCTAGTTTGGGCTGTTCTATTTTAACTTTACCCCAAATTCGGCACTGGCTGTAAAAAATCTGAAATGCGTCGCTCAAACTATTGGCTAATTTGAAATAATTGACAGGTTTTTCGCGGTTCTTTACATCAAAAGTAGGATATAAATTGTCTAGCACTGTTAACAGTTGCGATATTAAACTGCGTTCTGCTGGATGCACTAACCGCAGTCGATCGCCCTCGTCAATCCAAGGGATAGGATTTGGACTCGCTAGAGACCAAATTTGCGGCGCTGTAGCCACATCGGGCTGGGCGATCGAAATTATCCGATCGCGGTGGGCCATTCGCAGCAGGGAACAGCAGCGCGCGTGGCTGTACTGAATGGGAAACAGTCGATCGGCTGACACAACAGGAGATAATATTCGAGATTCTGGAAGTGGGAGGTTCGTTTGGGCTAAACGCTGCAACCAAACGGCTAAACCTGCATCAGTCAACTCCATCTCGATAATTCCCGCCGGCGCTACTTTAACGGCGAAATCTGGGTAGCACAGCGGTTCGAGTGTTTCGGCCAACTGTGCCGCGATTGTGTGCGGTGTCTGCTGCCAAGTTTTAGCCAATTTCAGGGCGATCGCAGACACGTACAGCACCCGCGCGCTATCTTTACTCCGATTTAACGGAAATATTGCACCATTCTCCATCAGTTTTTTATGGGCGGGCAGGATGCCTACCCCACAATCAAATTCACTTTTTGTGGAACAGGCATCTTGCCTATTGTTGAGAATGGTGCAACCTATGAGATTTAATGGAATTTCCCCTAGTGTCTCTTGCTGGGCGATCGCGCTTTGGAACTTGGAAAGCAAGAAACACTTCACTGTAACTTCCGGGCACTGCGAGATATTTGCTGTATCCATATCGGCTGATCATACGGTAACAGCGACGATCAACTGTTACCGCTTGCACTGTGCTTGTACGTTAAACTGCTGATGTCAGAGATAGTCGATCGGCTCCCCCGGGCGGGGCTACATCGAATTAATGTGCTTTCTAGCGATTTGTTTGCTAACTATACAATAATTTACGACAAATTTTTTGCTGCACTCTACCATTTTGATGTATTTTTTGCTACATTGAATCTTTCGGTAAAACACAGAAAAGTCAGCATAGTTAAGAAGCGTGCAAGCTTGATCGGGGGTTGGTTGTCTCACTTTGTATCGCACTGCTGGCAGAAGCTGTTTTTCTCACTATTAAATATATCCCAGAGCCTCACTTATGCAATCAACTTCCACACCTCTAGAGACTATCGATCGACCTTTTATCACTTGGCAGCGAATTATCGACTGGGCCCAGGAACACTACCGCTGCCGGACTTTTAGCAAAGACGAGCGGATTCCCGCAAGACCCGGACTGCTGTATTTAGTTCAGAAAGGTTCTGTGCGGCTCGTAGGCAGCGCTCAAGTTAGCGCTGCAGCGGCGAAGTCAAAATCCGCTGACAAAACTACAGAAGAAGCTTTTTTGGGCTTCGTCGGCGCCGGTCAGCCCTTTGAACTGGTTGCTCAGTCTCCGTTTACTCTCCAAGCTTACGCTCATGCCGATCAAACTCACGTAGTGTGGATGTACTGGCACGACTTGGATAATTGGCCTCACTTTCGTAGGGAAATTTTGGATGCGTTTCGCTACCAGCACCAGCGGAAACTTCTCTGGCTGAGCACTTTGGGACAGCGCCGGACGATCGACCGACTGTTGGGATTTCTCACTTTGTTGATCGAGGAGTTTGGCGAACCTTACGTAGGTGAGGGCGAACCGGATGTGGTTCGGGGCTATCGGCTGCCTTGGGCCTTGACTCACGCTCAAATTGGCAGCGCGATCGGCTCAACGCGGGTGACGGTGACGCGACTGATGGGTAAGTTGCGATCGAAAGGTTTGATTAATACTGAGGGTGATAATTTAATCTGTTTGCCGGCTAAGTCTAACCCCCAAAAGACAAACAACCAAAAGCAGGATGTAGAAGCATTCCTCGATGATTCCCTGGATGATTCCCTGGAGGATTCCCTGGAGGATTCCCTGGAGGATTCCCTGGAGGATTCCCTGGATGATTCTATCGAATAATCTGTATAAAATCCTGCGGGCAATTGCCAACAAACAGTGCGTCGCTATTAGTTGTTTGCCGTCGCGCTCAGTCGCTCGACAGTGTACGATGAATTGTGTAAACTTTTCCAGTTCTCGAAAGGTGCGACTGATAATGACCGATAACAAGCAAAAATCTACTATCCCGAACCGTCAGCAACGGGTGGTATTCTGCGACTTTGATGGGACGATAACCGTTGAAGAAACTTTTGTGGCAATGCTCAAGCATTTCGCACCGGAATTGTCGTCTCAACTAATGCCTGAAATATACGCTAGAAGGCTGAGTTTGCGATCGGGAGTGCGGCAGTTATTAGAGTCTATTCCCTCGGAATGTTACGGGGAAATTGTGGAATTTTCTAGGGGAAGGCTGATGCGGCCGGGATTGTTGGAATTGCTGGATTTTTTGGACGAGAAAAAGGTAGATTTTGCGATCGTGTCCGGCGGTCTTCGGATTATGGTAGAGACGGTAATGGGCGATTTGGTAAACCGGGCGAGCGTTATTTACGCTGTGGATGTGGACGCTAGCGGCCCTCGGTTGCAAGTCAATTCTGAGTTGGAAGGAGATGAGGAATTGGTGTCTAAGGTGCGGGTGATGGCGCAGCACCCGGCCGAAGAACAGGTGGCGATCGGAGATTCGCTGACGGATTTTAATATGGCTTTGCAGGCTTCGTCGGTGTTTGCGCGCGATCGGCTTGCCCAGTATCTAGACGAACAGCAAAAGCCTTATACTAAATGGGATAATTTTTTTGATATCTTGGAAAGTTTGTCCCAGAAATGGAATTGAAACTCTAGTAGGAATTGCGACCAAAAAATCGCACTATGCGGTATGTGTATTTAGTAAAATGCTGATGGCTCACCCTACGTTGAGAGCGATATGTATTGGTAAGCTTTGCACGGATTACCCTACGTTTAGATAGACCAGCGCAATTCCTATTAACGTAAAAAATAAATGAAAAACTGAGGAATTATAAAGAATGAGTGGCGATTTGAGATCGGATTTAATTGCAGCAGCCAAACATTTTTACGATCGCGGTTGGATGGTTGGGACTGCTGGCAATCTTTCAGCCCGCTTGCCAGATGGCAGTTTTTGGATTACTGCTAGCGGCCGCGCCAAAGGGCAGTTAACGGAACAAGATTTTATCAGAATGAACTCAGACGGCGCAATTGTCGAGCAACCTGTTCCCGACAGCCGCCCTTCCGCCGAAACCAGCATTCATTTAGCCGTTTACAATTGTTTTCCAAACGCTAAAGCTTGCTATCACGTCCACTCGATCGAGGCAAATTTAGTTTCTCGGCTAACAGTAGGAGATGCAGTGCCTTTGCCGGCGATCGAAATGCTGAAAGGTTTGGGGGTCTGGGAGGAAAACCCGCAAGTGTCGATACCCCTCTTTACAAATTATTTAGAAGTCCCTAAGATAGCCAAGGAAATTGGCGAATTCTTTGCCGTTTCTGCGCCCTCTGTACCCGCTTTGTTAATTCGCGATCACGGCATCACAGTTTGGGCAGATTCGCCAGCCACCGCTTACAATTACGTAGAAATTGTAGAATACATTTTTCGCTATACGATCGCCGCCCGCCAATTAAATTTAGATTGAAGATTTGGGATTTGAGATTGAGCGGTGCATGAATTCGGAATTATGTAGGTGCGCCCTAAGCAGCTTACGGCTATTACCGCTATGATTAGCCTCTCCAACCACTTTTTGTATCCCGGACTGTAGGAAACGAGCAAACATTCAGAAGAGGCAACAGTTATGGCTAAATATACCAGAATTTTATCCATAGATGGAGGCGGAATTAGAGGAATTATCCCCGCGCAAGTTTTAGTTAGCGTTGAGTCAAAGCTGCAACAGAAAAGTGGCAACCCAGATGCGAGAATAGCTGACTATTTTGATTTAATCGCGGGCACAAGTGCGGGAGGCATTTTAACTTGCATCTATTTGTCTCCAGATGCCCAAAATCCCAGCCGGCCTCGGTGGTCAGCCCAAGACGCTGTTAATTTTTCGATTCAGAGCGGCCGCGACGTTTTTAAGAGTTCATTTTGGAAAAAACTCAGATCTATAGACGGTTTGATAGATGAAAAATATCCCGGCGATCGCTTAGAACAATTCTTTTTGGAAAACTTTAGAGATGGCAAACTCAGCGAACTGCTGAAACCTTGTTTAATTTCCAGTTACGACATCGAAAGGAGAAAAGCTCACTTTTTCGATCAAATAGATGCTAAACAATATCCAGCAGAAGACTATTTTATTAGAGATATCGCCCGAGCCACCTCTGCAGCTCCCTCTTACTTTGAACTTCCTAAAATCCGATCTTTGACCAATGAATCCTACGCTTTAATTGACGGGGGAGTTTTCGCAAACAATCCCGCACTTTGTGCCTATGCAGAAGTTAGAAATAAATTCAGAATTCCCGACGAGCGCCCCGATAAAGGCCCGACAGCAAAAGATATGGTAATTTTATCGCTGGGGACGGGAGAAGCTCAGAATAAATTCCCCTACGAAGAAGCGAAAAATTGGGGTCAAGTTGAGTGGGTTCAGCCTTTGATTAATATCATGATGACGGGAGTTGCTGAAACTGTAAATTATCAACTAATTCAAATTTATGATGCGGTTGAAAGACCGAATCAATATTTGAGAATTACTCCCGATTTGCTCCACGAAGAACCGCTGCCCATTGATGATGCCTCGGAAGAAAAAATATCAGACCTGCTGAGAATTGGCAAGGATCAAGCAGACAAGAATAATGAACAGTTGGATAAGTTTATCGACTTGTTACTTGCGGAGTAGTCCTAGGGTTTTAGATGTGAGATTTTAGATTGGGAAATGAGTGATGATTACCACAGAATCAATCACTGCCAATCTAAAGTCTAAATGGTATAGCGCACCAACCGCAGGGCAAGCCGACTGAAAATATATGTTGACAAATCGTGCAATAATTGCTGTAGGATTTCCGAAAATCAGTAGGTGGCAGTGCTTCGCCCTGTTTGCAATTAATCGCCAGCCCTCAGTCATTGGTTAAAAAAGACCAAGAAAAGCCCGATCGACATTTAGATGAAACCTTAAATAACAGGTGGTTTCAGCGGTTTTTCGTGACGTTGTTCCTGGGCGGCCAAGTGCTGCTACGCATACTCCAAGGCAAAATTGACCGTCGCCAAATCATGGAACATTTAGTAACAATAGGCCTGGATTCTTTCCGATCCCTGCTGCTAATAGCCTTTTTTGGCGACATGATTTTTACATTTCAATCAGCCAGAGAATTGGTGCACTTTGGGGCGGTTGGGGCGATGGGAGGTGCTTTTGCTGTGGCATTTTGCGACGACGCTGGGCGGAGGTAAAGGAGTAGGCCAAGCTGCCACGGCGGCGGTGGTAACTTCTTGGGTGTTGATTTTTGTGGCGGGTTTATGTTTATCGCTGTTGATGTTTCACGAGTTGGGAATTCCTAGAAGTTGATAATCTTGGGGATTATAGCAGGAGTCAGGAGTTAAGATGCTTAAATATTACGGGTTTGAACAATCATCAACGCCCTACGCCGCCAAGGCGATTGCTATAGCAATCCTCAATGATTTTCTCTATCTAGATCAATCCTCAATGATTTTCTCTGTGTAAGTATATTGACGTATTTTGGGGAAATCAAATTTATGTTCGTTAGTAAAAAACTCAAACAAAAACTTGACAATATTAAAAGATCTACATAAATACCAATACTTTCTTAAAAAGTTTTTAGCTTGTAGCCAAATATCTTCAACGGGATTCTGTTGGGGAGCATTGGGAGCAAATAAAATACAAGTAATTGACCAATTCTCAGGTTCTTTCTCACCATTTAGTTCTAATAAAAAGTCTCTAAATTCTCCATATTTATGATAACTAGCTCCCTCCCAAATCAAGATAATCTTGCGATCTTTATATTTATTTTGTAAGTATTTTATGAATTTAACTGTGGATTCTCCATCACCAGATGGATGGCTCTGAATATGGAATTTTTTGCTTTGATAATTGAGGGCGCCAAAATAAGTTTGTCTATCTTTTTCATTGGTAATTGGGACTTCAATCCTGATTTTTGATTGACCCCAAACATAACCAGTTAGATCATCATGAAGTAGATGACATTCATCTAAAAACAATACTATTATTTCCCCAGACTCTATACCAGCCTTGTTTTTAAATAAAATATCGTTAATCTCTTCCGTCTTTTTTTTTACCAGTTCTTTATCAAATTTAGGATTAGCTTTTTGAGTTTTTTTCCAACTTATTTTCGCCCGGTCGAAAAGTTCATAGTAACTCTGTTTTGATTTATACATCACACCAAACTCTTGAGCTAAATAAGTAACCAACTCATCTAAATTCCAATATTCTTTATTCTTTAACCACTCGATTACTTCAGTATTTTGTCGAGCTGTTAAATACCCTTTTGACCCTTTATGTCCTAGTTTGATTCCGGCGATGCCTTTGGTTTTAAATTGTTTTTTCCAATAACCACTAAAAAATTTACTTACACCTAAAATCTTGCTGATTTCATGGTAGATATTACCTGAAAGCGCCATCCTTACAGCTATTGCTCGTTTTAGTTCTCTTGCATCGATATCGCTTTTAATGAAATCTTCTAATTGGGCTATTTCTTTTTCCATATCTTTTTCTGGCAGTTGTAAGTTATTCATTTTTTTATGGTCACAATCAAGTATTGCATATAATTGTATCATAGTCTTGATAATGATTTAGGATTGCTATATAAAATCAACATGAAGATTTTTTAAACCGCAGATGAAGGCAAATAAACGCTGATGCAATTTGATCGGCGTTTATTTGCCTTCATCCGCTGAGCTCTGCGGTTTAAGACTCTCAACTTTAGATGGTAGATTGGAGAAAGGAGGGCGATACACTCGAATTGCCTGAATAGGCACTTCCCCATCTGTTTCGGGGACGATTTCGAGGGTGTGTTTGGAGTTGCTCAAATTCTGAGCCAATGTTGTAGAATACTCGCGGCTTGAATCTGCAATTTGTGGAGGAACGTATGAATCCACAAACATTGGTCGCACCTGCCAGGAAATCTCAAAGCCTTTAGGCGTCGGTTTTTTAGAGTATTCATAAGAATTTTTCAGCCACCAGTTTCTCGGTTCAATCACGACGCGGCCCGAGTTTGAGACAAACATTTCGTCGTTTGTACCGCTGCCGTCGTAACCTGTTTTAGAACCTACAACGTCAAATTTAAACTTGCTGGCGTCGCTGTTAATCTCAGTAATTACGGCTTTCCAATCTTCGACGATTAGCGGTTTTTGGCTGGATACTTGGAGAATAGCGGGCCAAGGAACGCCAAGGCTAGCGCTAGGTCTGGTGATGCTGTAAAGTTCAGGAAATTCTGAGGGTTTTTTGCCGTCGATCGCAATTCTAGCAGACATTGCCTTGCCGTTGAAGGTTTTATCGGCTATCGCATCTATTCTATTCCCTTCAAATTCTAAAACCAACTTGCCATCTTGCCACTTAACATCCCTGCCAACTGTATAGGTTTTCACTAAATCCTGCGGCTGTTGAGGAGAACTTGGCTTGTATCGCAGGTGGGGTTTTATGAGAGCAGCTAGGAGAAAATTTCCCCAATTGTTGAGGTGAATGCTGTCGCTCAATAGCTGTTGTGGCTGCAAGCGATTGTCTATCAAATACTGGCGCCAAGGTTCGCGAATTTCCGCGATTTCACAGCCGTACTTATCTGCCAACTCCGGCAGCCATTTAGTAGAATGAGTGTTGTGCCATTCGTATCTTTTGACTGAATTTGGATCGTCGCTATTGCCTGTCGGCATCCAGTCAATATGGTCTGAATGCAAGAGTATTTCGCTAGCAGTGCGGCGGCGGACATTGGCAATTAGGGCTTCGTAATCTTCATCGCCTCCGTAGACGTGGAATATCAGTAAGTCGGGATAAAAAGGATACAAATCGTGTTCGCTGGGACGGATTAAAATCGGGGCAGCAAATCCTCCGATTGCTCGATTTTCCACAATCAAATCTGCATTGGGAAATCGCTGTCTCAAATCCTTCACTACATCTTTCCACCAATCTTGCTGAGTGATGGATTGACCGTAGAAGAGGATACGCACTTGGCGGCGGTCTGTTGGAGTGCTCGCTGCAAGTAGCCCCATCGTCCTTTGAATCCTCGCTCCAAAAGTAGCATTATTTTCAATAGGAGCGGGTGGGGGGAATGGCGTATCGGCCACTATTTTTTTGATGAGCGGAACTAACAGAAAGCTCAGACACAAAAAAAGCAGCCACAAGTAGCGATAAATCTTGGATTTTCTGCTATTTCTTTGGTGTTTTGCCATTGTTTTATTTTTCCCTGTCCGTTTCAGTTCGCTCAAGGCGACTGTGGGATGAATGCTACGCCTCTAATCAGTAGCTGTACCGTGCTTGTGGGCGCACCTCACGAGTAGCTGTAGTGTAGGCTGTATGGAAATATATTACCAAATTGAGCGCGACAAAAAGTGATATAATGCCAGCTAATTAATTGCACTCGGATCGATCGCACGTCAAATGGATTACAAAACAGCCCGCAGTTTTCTGATCGACCAAGGAACGGCCCTGGAAACCAAGAAAAATCCCGACGCCTTCCTGATGCGTCTCAAACAAGGTCAGCCCCCCGTGCCCGGACAGGTGACATCGATTTTATTAGCTTTAAAAATATTGTTTGAAGGGCTGCAAGAATCTCCAATGCTCGATCGACAATTGATCTCGGCACTGCATTTACTGTCAGTAGAAGGTTTGCAGCAATTTGAAGCTGGACTCGGCAGAGGAGTTTCTTGGCCACCGCTGCTGAAGGAAGACTTAAATCGAATTGCGATCGCAGTCAAGAATATCTTTTCCGGCGTCTGGCAATAATTAGCTCGGCAACCACCGCTCCCGATACCCACCGCCAGCATACTCAACTATTTATCAATTTTTTGTAAAATTTTCTGTTAATTTTGCTACCTTTACCCTCGAAGTGTGGCATCTTAATATAAGAATCGGTTCTAACAAGCAATTGGAGAAACTACTTATGAACGCAGAAGAAAAAGCTAGACAACTAATTGCACGAGAAAGGCAGCATAGCGAACACTTGCAAGACTCTATGCTCAACCGTTCCTCCCACGAGCTAGAAACACCTAGCGAAGGAATTGCTGAAGAAAAAGCCAGAGAATTAATGGCTCAAGAAAGGCAGCACAACGAACACCTGCACGACTCTATGTTAAGCCGTTCCTCCCAAGAGGTAGAGGCATCGATCGCACCCGATGACACTCACAAATAAATTTTGTTAACACAAGACTTACGCACACACACCAATAAACCGGGTTTTTATACCATTTTTCATACCATAATAAAGGGCTATAAAAATGTTTTTGTGTAAACAACCTGGTTTCTGCGTCCCGGAAGAGTTCAGTACAGCCAAACTCAACTCAAATCGATGAGAATTTTAGGTGCAATCAAAACAGCCCCTGCTCGGTTTGCAGGCGCTATCACAAATCTCCATGCGCCATATATAGCAATAGAAAATGCCAAGTTCTACTGATCGCCAAAGCTTTCGAGGGATGCCAAAAGAGCTGGCAGTCCGGCCAAGGTAGCAGAAACCAAAGCCTCATCTTTGTAAACTCGCGATCGGAGAATACTGGTACTTTTAGACGCAGAGGTGAAAGAGTCTCGGCGTTGGGAATTTCCGGTTTCAACCCGCCCTAAATTTTTTGTTTCTTGCGTCACGCACAACATAGCAGTATCCTCGCAGTATCATCAATTAATCCCTAATATGCGCCCGAAAAATTTTTCAGGGCTTGCTGGATATTTTTATTATTATTCAGATAGGTAACAGAGATAAAACCATGAAATAATTATTCACGATAGGCAGGGATAAACTTAAACTGTATAACAACTTTTATTAATTTGTTACACGGCGCGTTTGTTTAAGCCGATCGCCCACAGCGACTCAGCCACCAGGCAGCAAAATCACTGATTTCACAAGAGGAACGCGGATCAATGATGCTAACTCTTAGTCCAGCAACAGTTATAAGTCAAATCAAGCCGACTGTCGAAATCTTGCGCGACGGAGACTACCGCTACCGAGACTCCTTTGCGATCGATCGACCTTTCAGAGAAATCCAATTTCGGAAACAAGACAGATACATCACCGGCAGCGATTCAGACAAACGCACTGGCAAAAGTTACTGCTTCCGGGGAATCCCCCAGCACAACAACATTATTAACATCACGGTAGCGATCGAAATTTCCCCAAAAACAGCACAGAAAACCGAGTGGAAATTAGCACCGGGAAACCCAATTAATTTCGACAAGTTTTATCCGCTGCAAGCTGGACCGGGATTAGAATTGTACAAATGTTTGACAGCATTTTTACCAAAATTGAAGGATTAGTTATTCGTTACTTATTAGTGGTTATTTCTTAATCGCTTGGGATTGTTAATAACCAATAAC
This sequence comes from Microcoleus sp. MON2_D5, assembly GCF_036701905.1. NCBI lineage: Bacteria > Bacillati > Cyanobacteriota > Cyanophyceae > Oscillatoriales > Microcoleaceae > Microcoleus > Microcoleus sp. MON2_D5. The sequence goes on along the minus strand of NZ_JAUBRM010000009.1, from coordinate 23,397 downwards.
ATTCGTTAACAGTTAACCGTCAACCGTCACCAGCCAACATTTAACTCCCTAAGAACCACCATTTTCCAATTCTTCCCGCAGCATTTCCCGGTAGACTTTCGGCAAACGAGAACTCATAGAATTGTTCTCAATTCCATATCCCAAACTCGTCCAAGTTCCTGAAAGCATCCGCAATACCTCAGTTAATCTTTCCTGCCGCAACATCTCAGGAATATCAGCTTTCCAAAACTTGCGATCGCTCAACCAAGCATAAACCACAGCATCCTGATCTTCTGGTTCAAAACTGTAATCTTCCCAGAATAAAAAATTAGCACGACGCGCCTGATAGCGCTTCGCCTTCTCCTTCCAAGTCGTAGTCAGAAATTGATACCTGCCCGCAGCGGTAGTACACTTGCCTCGATTCGGGCCCTTAACAATCTTCACGCACCAGTCAGGATGGCGGCTCAAATCTAATATATATTTGCCACCGTAAACAACGTGATAAGGGCGAGAAACATTAGACTCGCTAGCAGAAATAGTACGCATCAGCGCCCGAATGTAAGGATCGCCGGTTTTCATAGCCAGCGGCGGAAATTTTCCCACCCCGCTTGCCGACTGCGACAACTGCTGATTTCCCCGCAAACTGTCAACCAAAAAAACACCGCCCCCAATCACAGCGCCGATTAAAAGTATAAATCCCAGGATTTGAATCTCCGATCGCCTCAGCAAACCTCTTTTTCGACGGCCAAATTTCTCAGCTTCCAGCAAAGTCATTTCCATTTCCGAAATTTCAACCCATTTTCGAGCCACCCGCATCCGGCGCACCCGAAAATCGTATTGATATAGGGGGGCCGCTAACAGCGTTAAACTCGATAAAACCCCCGCCAATTTGAGCAGCCAGAAATCTAATTCACCTGCTACCGCAACATTTGTCAGGGTAGATATTCCTGTTAGTAACTGAGCCGGATCGATCGATCGCGCTGGCCAATAAAAAATCGCAAGTTGCACCAACAGCGACAGATTAAATGCAAAAAAAATCACTACAACAGCATTCAAGCCTTCTCGCAAGTGCGATCGAATACCTGTGTGCCGACGCTTGAACTTGCGCGCAACGCGAAAGCGCCCCGGCAGCATAATTAGTAAGGGATTTAAGATTTTGACTGCGAACAAATGAAAAACAAAAAACACAGGCAACTGAATCAGCCAAGCCGCCAGCAGTAGAGTCAGAAAGCCGATATCGTCGCTGACAAAAGGAATGCCCCTGCGAAGGACAAAACTAAAACTCTGAGCGAGAGCAAATGCCCTTAACCACGAAATCGGATAGGGGAACCAAGCTGGCCACTTGAGAGTTTTCATGCTGGGAGAGGGAAATTTTAAGGGCGAATCGTAAAACTATTAAGATTTTGCCAGATTTGGCGATCGGAAAATTGTTGTAGGGTGCGTCAGCCCAAATCTTTGACCCAAATCACATATTGCACCATTCTCAATAAGCCTTTTTTGGGCGGGCAGGATGCCCACCCCACAAGAAAATGCACTTTTTGTGGAACAGGCCGGAAAGCCTGTTCTTGACAATGGTGCAATATCTCAGATCCAAATCCAAGTGTTTTTGGTCTGACGCACCGAACCCAAGCGAGGCTAATTCAATCAAATCACACTGGCAAACAACTCCTCAAAACTCTTTTGCGGAGCCTCCGACTTCGCCACAATTTCCACAACCTTGTTGCGAGAAGCCGGCTGAAACAGCGCCTCCACGCACACTTGGGCTACCTTAGTGCGGGGAATGCTGCTTTCAAACATTTTGTCGGCACCAGTCATGACGATCGCATCTGAATTATCCTCATTTTTGAGACCGCCCGGACGGACGATCGTATAAGTTAGGCCGCTTTTTTGCAAATATTCCTCGGCTTGCTTCTTCCAAACCAGAATCAGCCAGAACAAATTCAGCGGGTGAAAAAACTGAGAGACGCACAGAGAAGTCACAAGCACAAAATGCTCAATGCCCTTAGCCTTAGCTGCATCCACCAAATTTTTAGTACCTTCAAAATCCACCTTGTAAGGCGCTGTCGGGTCAAAACCAGGGGCCGCCCCTGTCGCGCACAGCAATACCGTACTATCGCCGATGGCCTCGCCCAGGGAAGTCGCATTTAATACATCCCCAGTCACTAACTCAGCCTCCGGTGGTAAAATTTGTCTAGCTGTGTCTAGATTTCGGACTAAGGCGCGCACGGGAATACCTCGCTTGACCAATTCTGCGACGATGCGGCGGCCAGTCTGACCTGTGGCTCCTGCTACAAATGCTTTCATAAGTCGAGTTATGCTGGATTAGGGTAAGTTTTGTTACTATCAATTTCTCAATTGTAGGGAGGAAACTCCCTTAACACATCCCCAACCCGATCGATTGGCGTGTATAACAGGAGAGCATACGATGAGGCAGGATTCCGCTGAATATCAAACTGTTGAAGCTTCTGACGAAAATTGCTACCCAGATGCGAGTTTCCGACAGCCCGAAAGTGGAAGCGCGGATGCAGGAGAGGAAGTTGAGCCGATTTGGTTTCACACGCATTTTGAAGACAGCATGGAGATGTATGCCGATGCGGAGACGGTGGCAAAGCATTTGAACAACCACAAGACTTGGTTTTGCCAGTGCGCTTCGCCGATGAAGGCCGAGCCGCTCGGAGAAAACGGCTATGATTTATTAATCGGGCGTTTTGGGGCTTTTGGCTACCGTGTTGAAGCGAGAATTGGTTTAGAGTTGCTGCCGCCTGACGCTGAAGGCTGCTATTTGATTAAGACTATTCCGGTTCCGGATTATACCTCGCCTGGGTATGAAGTGGATTTTCGATCGGCAATGAAGCTAGTGGAGATACCGTCTCAGGAGTTTGCCGCGGATTGGCCGAGCTCGGAACGTGCTAAGCTGCCGCCTGCGATTACCATTACTAGCTGGAAGCTGGATTTGGCTGTGGGGGTTTGCTTTCCCAAGTTTATTCGATCGATGTCTCAACCTTTAATAGAAAAAACCGGCGATGCGCTTTTGGAAAAAATCATCAAACAAGTTAACCGGCGCTTGACTTATAAAACTCAGGTTGTTTTTCACGAAAGTTTGGGCATTCCTTTTCCGAAAAATCCTAAGAAACATTAACAATACTTACGCTCTAACCTGTACTGCATTTAAATTGTATGTTAAGTGCGGGATCTCCTGCCCGCCCCACAAGAGTAAAGATTTATTTTACTCTGCAATTTAAACGCGGATTAGCTTAACTCACATTTGTAGGGTGTGCACTGCACACCTTACTCATAAGTGTGATCGTAATAACTCATATCATTGTAGATTTTAGAGTTCGGCGCGAGCGCTCAGTCGCACAATTTTAGATTAAATTATGGGAATAACTGATTGTGTATGGGTTGGGTTCACGAGCCTACAGTTGCTTTTTTGAAACTCCGAACACTGTCTCCGGGTGCTTATGGCGTGCCTTATGCCTATGTTTTTGAATCCCACGCTTGAGCAGTTAATCCAAATAACCAAGTTATTGCTAATAAAATTTAAGGGTAAGGTCATGATTGCATTTGACCTATAGCAATCCTTGCAAAAGTCGTAAATTTTTTATCCCACCCCAACCCTCCCCGAACCTGCTTAGAGGGAGTAAGACATTCACAAATGATGCGAGGATTGCTATATGCTGATGCCTTATCGCCGGAATTAGTTTTTATTATGGGTCAATTTAGCACAGGGTTGGACACAATAGTTTCAAGTCAGATGCCATCAACTTCGACAACATTGTTATTAAAAAATTCGGCTTCTTTCATAAGGATTTCCCTCCTTATTGCCTGATGATTAAACAATAGCCGGCGCAGTTCAAAGCGGGTTCCGATCGCCCTCGGAAACCAGCAAGTGTCTCAGATCACAAGGCCGATCGATCCCCCTCACTGCCCAAAAACCTAAAATTATGTCACATTAAGTAAGGGATTATAAAATAATTCTTGCCATATCCCTAGAAAGTTATGACAACGAAACTAAGAGCTACACCCACAGAGAAAATGGAGAGAGACTTGCACCAGTTGAGGGCAGACCAAGAACTGATTCTCAACCAAGTAGACAATGCGATCGCTCTGTTCGACTCGTCTGACTGCTTAGTTTTGTTTAACAAAAAATTGGCCGGAATTTGGGATCTCTCCCCAGAATGGCTGGAAACAAAGCCGAAGTGTCACTTGCTGTTTGCGGAAATTGTCGATCGGGGTTACTTGTCTGTTCAACAGTGGCAAGAGTTTCAGCAAGCACTCGAAACATCTGAGCATGAAAGTTTATCATTTTATTTCGAGCAATCCAATGCGGTTTGTTTGGAGGTGTGCGCCACGATTACCAACAGCGGCGGACGGCTGTTAACCTTTCGAGACGTTACGGTATACCAAAACTCCCAAGCTAGCTTGAACGCAGAAGTCCGGCGGCTGAGCTTTCTTTTAGGTTTAACCGAACGCCTGCAAAAGTCTGACAGTTTGCAAGAAATAGGTCAGTTTGCCCTCACCTATCTAGTAGAGGCAATGAATGCTGCTTTCGGAGATGTCAAGGTGATTAGCGGCAAGGGAAACGATCGGCAAGCGGCGGCGGTTTCCAACCACGTTTCTGGTCAATTTCTGGCTACTTACGGGGAACCGGTAGTCGCAGGAATGCAAGAATTGCTCGACCAAGGCATTCCCTACGGCATGGGTTTGCTGTGGGAAGTGGTGAAAACTGGTAAACCTGTGTTCGTAGAGGATTATGCCCAACATCCCAATGCCGTGCCGGAATTTCGGCATCCGGGAATCGGACAACTGGGCATTTTTCCGATCGCAGCTACCGACGGTACAATTATCGGAGTGCTCACGCTGGAGTCCCGCAACATCAAAAAACTGCAAACCGCCGTCCACCAAGAAGTGCTGGAGGCTGCTTGCCGGACTCTGGGGGCGGCGATCGAGCGGGCTCAGACACAAGAGAACCTGCGCCAAGTTAACGAAGAATTAGAGTATTCTTCTCAGTTGAAATCCGAGTTTTTAGCCTCAATGTCCCACGAATTGCGGACGCCACTCAACAGCATTCTCGGCTTTTCTGACTTGCTGCTGCGACAAACAGCCGGACAGTTGAGCGATCGACAAATCAACTATGTAGAACTGATCGAAAAAAGCGGCCAGCACTTGTTGCAGCTAATCAACGATATTCTCGATCTTTCTAAAATAGAAGCCGGGAAAGTAGAACTAAACTTACAGCCTGTTCGCGTTCAAGAACTCGCGACAGACTGTCTGAAAATGATGCAGCCACGGGCAGACAAAAAGCGAATCGGTTTGTCTTTAGAACTCGACTACCGTATTACTAAAGTTTGGCTCGACGAACGGCGAGTGCGGCAAATTGTGATTAATTTACTTTCCAATGCCATCAAATTTACCCCCGAACAGGGACAAGTTAAACTCAGCGGGCGTCTGGTCTACGGCAGTGAAATAGAGGGCGACTACCGACCTGATTGTTCTCCTGTAAATGCCAGCACTCCTTATTTTTGTTTTGAGGTGAAAGACTCCGGCATCGGTATTCCTCAAGACCGCTGGCACTTGCTATTTCGACCTTTTCAACAGGTGGATTCTTCCCTGACTCGGCGGCACGAAGGTACAGGTTTGGGTTTGGCTTTGACTAAGCGTCTGGCAGAATTGCACGGGGGAACTGTTTCTTTTCAATCTGTTTGCGATCGGGGAAGTCTTTTCCGCGTTTGGCTGCCTTTGACGGAGATGCGTCAACAGTTGGGAAGCTTTGCTTCTTGTGCTTTGGATACCAAGTTAGTGCCAGGTTGTGCGATTGCTTTACCCATTGGCAGGAAGCGGATTTTGGTTGTCGAAGACCAGCCTTTTAACCAAATGTTAATTTCTGAGGTGATGGAATTAGAGGGGTACGGGGTAGAGATACTCGCGGATGGGAAGGTGATGGCCGATCGTATTCTCGCCGCCTCTGCTGCGCCGCACTTGCTGCCGGATTTGATTTTGATGGACATTCAGTTGCCGGATGTTGACGGATTTGAGTTGATGCGCCGAGTTAAAGCAGATCCTGTCTGGGACTCGGTACCGATGATTGCGGTGACGGCGATGGCGATGCCCGGTGACAGCGATCGATGTTTGGAAGCTGGCGCTTCTGCTTATTTGAGCAAGCCACTGGATTTGAATTTGATGATCGCTACTGTCCGTTCTTTTCTGGGCTAACGATAATTATTTGCAGTTCCAGCACTGCCATTTATGATAATTGATAACAACAAAGGTTAAACTCAAGAGTAGATAAATATGTATATGACTTGCCCGCACTTGCCTCCGAAAGCTGGTTCCTACGAAAAATATCGAGTTTAGTAACGAGAAATATAGGAATCAACCAGTTTTCGAGCTTCCCCACGCGCAACTCCCGAGCTAAATTCAATATATTATATCATATTCCATGTCAAACAAGTCGCCCTGCATCATGTTGGTTGATGACGAGCCAGCTAATCTGACTTTACTCGAAGAGTTATTGCACCTGAAAGGATACGCTACAGTATCAGCCCTATCTGGCCATGAAGCGCTCTCGCTTGCCCGCGCCTCTCGACCCGATTTAATTTTACTAGATATTATGATGCCGGAGATGAACGGTTTTGATGTGTGCGAGATCCTGCGGAAGGATACCGCATTGCAAACTGTACCGGTGATTTTTTTAACTGCCCTCGATGACGATATGTCTCGCATCAAAGGGTTAGAAATGATGGCCGATGATTATTTGACAAAGCCTTTTAACAGTCGTTTGTTGCTGGCGAAAGTGGAAAATATTTTGCAGTTGAGTCAAATGCGAGCGCAAGCTGTATCTTCCCAACTCAACCAGCAAGTCAAAGAGCAAAGCAAACGCCAAATCGCCGCAGCTTGGGAAGCCAACGAATATCTTTCAGAAAAATTTCAGCTATTTGTGCCAGAGCAACTTCTGGGACGAATTGCGCCGCAAGGAATAGAATCTATTCAGTTGGGCAATGTCACAGAAGAAGAGCTGACTATTTTATTTTGCGACATTCGCGGGTTTACTGCGATCGCCGAATCTCAACAAGCTCGCGAGACTTTTGAATGGTTGAACGCTTTTTTTACTAAAATGAACGAGTGCATAACGTCTCACGGCGGGTTTATTGACAAATACCTAGGCGATGCAATCATGGCAGTATTTGACAAGCCGAATTCTCACGCTATGGATGCGATCGAAGCCGCAGTAGCAATGCAAGAAACTTTGCAAGAATTTAATGCCAGTCGCCACCAATACAATTTAGAATCTCCCGTCAATATTGGTACGGGAATTAACACAGGTATCGGCATGATCGGCACTTTAGGTTCCGATCGTCGCATGGACTCTACAGTCATCGGCGATGTGGTAAATACAGCTTCTAGGTTAGAAAATTTAACTAAAATATACGGTTGCCAAATTATTGTTAGCGAAAATGCGATCGTTCATGCCAGAGAATTTCTAAATGGCATAAGTTCCAACTCAAAATCAAAAGAAAGTCTATTATTAAAGTGCGACTTGGAAGTGGAAACACAGGAGACTGTTACTTCTACTTCTGAGGCGACTCCTGCTGACAGCCATTTGCCAAGGAACAATTATTACTATCGCTGGATAGATCGAGTAACTCCGCGCGGCAAGCAGCAAGCTATTGAAATCTACGAAATCTGGGCAGCCTCCTGTCCCGACTCTGAGGCAAAGCAGCTTACCCAGGGTTTATTTGACAAAGGAATTCAAGGATGGCAATCCGAAAGGTTTGTCGCCGCCTTGAGATATTTTCAGCAACTAATAGAACAAAACCCTGCGGATACAGTTGTCCGTTTTTATATAAATCGCTGCCAGGAAAAACTAGGTTTTATACCGGGAAATAGCACTTCATAAAGATTTAACTTTTAGGGCGAGCTACAAGCCCACCCTACAATAGTTTAGACTTATTGCAAAAGTCTCCAACTATCCTGCGTTGCGTCTGTGGTTTCCCTATCAATGAAAGATTTATCCAATAAGTCTACTCTAATTGGAGTTAGCATCAAACAGTCGTCAAAACTTGCTCTCTCAACTTCCCGATCAACTCATTCACACCTCCGGTATTCAAACGGTAACTCAAAGGATGACCGATTAAATAAGCCGAACTTTCAAACAAAACATCAATTTCCACCAAACCATTTTCCCGCAAAGTTTTGCCAGTCGAAACCAAATCCACAATTGCCTCCGACATACCCGTAATCGGCCCCAACTCCACAGAACCGTAAAGCGGCACAATTTCCACCGGCAAATTTAAATTGTGAAAATATTCTCTTGCACAGTGTACGAACTTAGAAGCAACTCTACCGTGAGGAGGCAAATCCACAGTTCGTCGATAAGAACTAGATTCCTTCACCGCCACCGACAGCCGACACTTGCCAAATTTTAAATCAATTAAATTGGCAACTTTCGGCTTTTTTTCCCGCAAAACATCATAGCCAGCAATCCCCAAATCCGCTTGACCGTATTCCACATAAACCGGCACGTCGTGCGTCCTTACTAGCAAAGCTTTGGCCGTACCGGTAGGGTCATATATTTGAAGTTGTCGGTTAGAGGAATCGAGAAAAGCACTGAAGTCTAATCCAACCGATTTAAACAGGCGAATGCTATCTCCTAACAATCCACCTTTGGGAAGTGCAACAGTAATCATGTCAATTTTTAGAGTGTAAATTGCTCAATTTGGGAAGGGGGCGATCGCGGTCTAAGCAGAAACAGCTTTTACCAAACTCAGAATAACACATAGAGTTCATAGCGAAAAATAAATTTTGGCTATTGCTCTCTCCTTTGTTTGGGTATATATTATATTTAGTAAGTTTTTATGTCGTCCCGTTTTTCAAGGGCGGTCAGTATGGAAAACAATCAAGAGTTTGAGAGTCAACAAGTTGACAGAAAATTTCACAATGTAGACCCAGCTTCCCTAAAAAAAATTACAGTAGATGAAATCCTCTCAGGCGGTGGTGGAGAGGCCGAGGAAATGCACTATACAGTGACCGTACCTACCGCTAACGATGCCAAAATCCACAGAGACAGATCATTCGATGCCAAATCAAGTGTGTTCGATACAGCCCCCCGATCGCAGTTTGCAGAAAAACGCGGAACGCTGGGAGGCTGTTAATCTAAAATGCTTGCAGAGGCTGGTGCAGAAAACGGGCCGATCCTCTTCGAGGGCTTCGCTAACGCGCGTTAGCGAAACCCTCGAAGAGGATCGTCATTCAGTCTCACGCCTTTGTGTATTCAACTCTAAAACTTAAAATTTAACTGGGATTGCAAATAGCTGAAAGTTAAACTATGAGCGAATTGACACTTGTTATTGGTAATAAAAATTATTCGTCTTGGTCGCTGCGTGCTTGGCTGGCGATGAAACAAGCTGGACTGGAATTTGCCGAGGTGAGAATCCCTTTAGACTGGCCTACAACCCATGAAGAAATTCGGCGCTATTCTCCCTCGGGAAAAGTGCCAGTTTTAATCGACGGCGATCTGAAAGTTTGGGAATCATTAGCAATTTGCGAATACGTTGCCGATCGCTTTGCAAATGATTTGTGGCCGGCGGATGTAGCGGAACGGGCGATCGCCCGTTCCATTGCCGCCGAAATGCACGCGGGGTTCCAAAATTTGCGCGACAATATGCCGATGGACTGCCGCAACCGCTATCCGGGAGAAGGGATGACTGCCGGTGTAGAAGCAGAGATCGATCGCATCTTTGCGATTTGGCGCGAATGCCGCCAAAAATTCGGAACAGGCGGCAATATGCTATTCGGAAAATTCACAGTTGTTGACGCTATGTTTGCCCCCGTTGTTATGCGTTTTGTAACCTACGGAGTCAAATTAGATTCATCAGCCAAAGCTTATGCGGAGGCTATTTTAGCCTTGCCTGCAATCCAGGAATGGGTAGCAGCAGCTTGCAGCGAAACCGAAAGTATTCCACACATTAAAATCTAGGAAAAATCAGTTTACTTAACCTAAAATCTCAAATCTCAAGTTTGAAATCAGGATGCGGATTCTTTTAGTTGATGATGAAGTTGAGTTAACTGACCCTTTGAGTCGAGTCTTAACCCGCGAAGGTTATACAGTTGATGTGGCATTTGACGGAGCAAGTGGCAGCAATTTAGCAATGCAGGGCAATTACGATTTACTAATTTTGGATTGGATGCTGCCGAGACAAACCGGACTGGCAATTTGCCAGAAGTTGCGATCGCAAGGACGGAGTACGCCAGTGCTATTTCTCACCGCCAAAGATACCGTAGACGATCGCGTACAAGGACTCGACGCCGGTGCAGACGACTATTTAGTCAAACCTTTTGAACTGCGAGAACTGTTAGCCAGAGTCCGCGCATTACTGCGGCGGCCTCCTACTATTGATGCCGAGGTTGCTGTCGGGCGGCTACAAGTTGCAGATTTACAGCTAGACTACGACAATCAATTAGCTTATCGGAGCGATCGCACAATTGACTTATCTGAAAAAGAATGTCAGTTATTAGAATACTTAATGCGCCATACCGGTCAATTGCTAACACACGAACAAATCCACCAGTATTTGTGGAGTGAAGCAGAAAAACCCAGCAGCAATGTATTAGCCGCTCAAATCCGCCTGCTGCGCCGCAAAATAGAAGCCCCGGGCGAATCCGTGCTAATTCACACAGTCTACGGCAGAGGCTATCGCTTTGGAGAAGCAAATTAAAAATAATAGCAATTGTACAAAAATCCCTCTTCCCTTTTCCTGACATCCATTACATCCGTTACATCTTGTACAGTGCTCGTTGCCGAACTTCCCTCTTCCCTCTTCCCTCTTCCTGACATCCGTTACATCCGTTACAGAATCCGTTGCCGAACTTCCCTCTTCCTGTCTATTATCGGGAAAGTGTGCACCCTAAACCCGCCCTTACCGATGTTGACAAACCAAAGTAATTACTGTCACCTCCGGGGGACAAAATAGCCTTCCCGGCGAATAAGTTCCCAAACCCCGATTCACGTACAGCAAATTACTCCCCACCTGATGCAAACCGCTAGCCCATTCCCAGTGAGTAACTACTCGATCGCAAGCCGACAGCAAAGGAATGAACTTTCGGATTCGTTTAGGAATCAAAAAGCCTATTTTTCTGACCCAAGCGTACAAAGGGCCGATACCAGGAATAACGATTTGACCGCCGTGAGTGTGCCCAGACAACTGCAAATCAATCCGCCAATTTTGCAGCTTTTCAGCAGTATCGGGATTGTGAGACAAGACAATCCGAGGAATCGCGGGATTTATTGATGCCATTACAGGTTTAGGCGCAAAATCGCCCGACCAAAAATCTGCCAACCCAACTAAAGCCAATTCTGACCCCAAAGGATAGACTGCTTCGTTGTACAAAACCCGAATCCCGACGCTATTTAAAGCATTAGTAACCTCTGTTTTTGCCCTCGGCCAATAGTGGTCGTGATTGCCCAAAACCGCGTAAATTCCCAGCCGACTTTGCAAGTTTTTCAATCGCTGCACTAAGGTGTAAATAGGTGCGGGGTCGTAGGTAATAAAGTCACCAGTTAAAAAAATCAGGTCGGGTTCAGCTTCATTTGCTGCCGCAATCGCCTCTTCTAGCAACCATTCCGACAGCCGCACCCCGTCATAGTGAAAGTCAGTAAGCTGTACAATTTTAATACCGGATAGATTTGCTGGAAGATTAGCGATTGGTATTGTTAAATACTCTATTCGCAGTTTCCCAGTTAATAACCTGTGCATAAATCTAAAGTTTATTGAGGACAGAGCGCCACCTTTAGCTTAGCAAATAAACAAGCAAGACTGCCAAACTAGATATTCTTCTCTTTTCCTTCTGTCATCTAAGTAATGACTACTAATTGCTAACTAATGACTACAGTCCTGGACGCAAAAACCGGGATTAATCAAGAAAATTGAAACATAAATTCTCAATCTTCATTTAGGCTTTCTTTCAAAATTTTTGGAGTCTTACGCGCCCAACTACTACAGCATTTTTATAAAATTATGACTTGCGTAACAAGCTGTTTAAAACGCGCTCGCTCTTCTTCACAGTGGCATTCCTGCCCCGCATCTATATTTCTTTTGGCAATTTTCAAAGCTGAGACTTGTGCCGCATCGCTATAGAATGGGGCTACCACCGGGGGATTGCCCCTACCAAACACTATCTCATGACTAATGATTTATTACTAAGTAGGTGGAAATAAACATGGCGTAGGGGAGGCCGAGTTTTGCATTAATAATAAACTGGTCGCTAGTATAGATCATTGCCTTACCGCCCCTACGATATTTTATTCTTTGTGGGGTCTGCCTAATTTTTAACTAATGACTTTTGAGGAAATCCGCTTCTTCTCAATATATTGCTGGTGGTAATCCTCTGCCATATAAAATTCACCAGCAGGTTGGATTTCGGTGGCAATATCTTTGTCGTATTTACCGGAAATTTGCAATTTTTGTTTGGAGAGGCGAGCGGCTTTTTCTTGTTCGGAATTATGATAAAAAATCACAGACCTGTACTGTTCACCTCTATCGGGGCCTTGGCGATTGATTTGGGTGGGATCGTGACAGTTCCAGAATACATCTAGCAGTGCTTCGTAACTCACCTGCGATCGATCGTACTCTATCAGCACAGATTCAGCGTGACCGGTGACTCTGGCGCAAACATCCAGGTAGCAGGGATTCGGCCAGTGACCTCCTGTGTAGCCCGCAGCAGTTGAGACGACACCCGCAACGGCGCGAAACTTGTGTTCAACTCCCCAAAAACAACCGGCTGCAAATGTGGCTTTTTCCATCGTGTTACTCATCGTATTGCGCTCAAACTCGGCACTAAATTATGCTTGACATATTCCCATTAGTGTGCATTCCCAAACCAATCGCGGTTGTACGTAGTTTAGCAAATATTGTCGTGCTTTCTCCAAGGGCTCTAAGGGCGATCGGCTAATTCCTCCTGCCAAAAATTGCTGCCAGTAACAGTGCTGCAAATAATCGATTAACCACAACTGAGATTCAGTATCTAAAGTTTTATCAATTTCCTTGGCCAATTCCAAAGCAGACCGCAGGTTTTGAGGCAACTGCTTCACCTTTTGCAGCAAATCATCGGGTATTGATTGCAGTTGCTGCCAAATAGAAATTGCCTCCCCAGGACTTCCCTGAGCCATCCCCATTACCTCGGGATGATCTAAAATCTCCGCGAATCCCGCTTGCTGCAAAACTTGTGCCATTGCTTGGGGATTCAGCCGAGAAAACTGGATTTTTTGACAGCGGGAAATTAAAGTCGGCAGCAAAGCTTCCACAGTCGGAGCAATTAAAACGAGCGCTGCTTTTCCAGGTTCTTCCAATGTTTTCAACAAGCCGTTAGCTGCTCCCTCACCCATTGTTTCTGCTTGTTCCAAAACTACGACTGAACGCGCAGCTTCTAGCGGCGGTCGGCTGAGAAATTCACCGATTTCTCGAACTTGTTCTAAGCGAATTTGTGGCGGTGCTTTCCGTTTTAAACCGGCTTCCTCTGCTTCCTTTGGCGACAGCCGTTTGCCTTGGCTCATGTAAGTTGGTTCTACCCAGAGTAAGTCTGGATGATTCCGCTGCCGCACGCGATTTTGCACGGAGGCTATTAATCGGGTTTCGGCAAGATTGGCTGAGAATAAAAGCTCGATGAAAGACTGAGCAGCTAAACTTTTGCCGATGCCGTTAGAGCCGACAAATAAATAACCAGGAGCAATTCGGTTGCGCTCGACTGCTTGTGTTAGCAATTCTACTGCTTGCTCTTGTCCGATTAATGATGTGAAATAATTCATGTTTGCGGAAGAAGGAAGAAGGAAGAAGGAAGAAGGAAGAAGGAAGAAGGAAGAAGGAAGAAGGAAGAAGGAAGAAGGAAGAAAATCTCGGGTTTCAGCAAGTCAGAACATCTTAAGCGTCGGGGGTGGTTGGTATAATACTAAAAGGTTATTGTGGTTTAAGGGACTGCTAAATAAGTGTTTTGAGTTAAGAATGTTAAATTGTAAGTTCTTGGAGCCGGACAGGGCATTGCCGTGTCTCTACACATTATCTAGCGCTATTTTTCAGAAGAGGTATTATTTAAATATCCCCAAGCTTCAAACCTGCTAGTTACAATAGTTTGAATTTCCTGAGCCACTTCATATTCAGGGCGATCGGCATTTATCCGGACAATTCGAGATTTATTTTCCTCGGCTAACTCCGCAAAACCTTGCTGTACAAGGCGGTGAAACTTCAAATCTGCTTGCTCGATCCGATCGCACCCTCCCCGGGCCCTTACCCTCGCCAAACCCGCCTCCACATTAATATCCAGCCACAAAGTCAGATCGCTTTCCAAGCCGCCGGTGGCAATTTCATTCAACTGCTTAATTAAATTTAGCTTAAGACCGCGGCCGTAGCCCTGATAAGCAATCGTAGAGTCAGTAAAGCGATCGCATAAAACAATCGTTCCCTTCGATAACTCGGGTTTGAGAAAAGTTTCGACGTGTTGAGCGCGATCGGCAGCGTACATGAGTAATTCTGCTCGATCGGATACAGATTCGCCCCCATCTTGTTTCAGCAACAAATGTCGCAGTCCCCTTCCCAGCTCAGTACCCCCCGGTTCGCGAGTAGCCACCAAGCGGACTCTCAGAAAGCAACTTGCTTGCAGGAACTGTATCAAGCGCTGTATTTGCGTAGTTTTACCGGCACCTTCAACCCCCTCAAACACGATCAGTTTGCCTTTCATTGCCCTAACTTTCCACCTGAATAAAATAAATCCATATTGTTCTGTGCATCTGTTCTAGGTTCGGTATGATAATAAAGTCTAAATGCCTCACGGCTGGAGTTGTCTATGGCTCGCTATACTGGTTTTTTTATCGTTGCCGTTCCGATCGACCGTCTCCGTCAGTCCCTGATTGAAATTTTAGAGTCATGCAATCTTGATATTATCTACAATACAGGAGATTCGGTCATGGCTCGCGAGCTCCCAGGTCAAGTTTCGATTGCCAAACTTGTCACCGCAGAAGTCCTAATTGAGAAAAACACGGCCAGCGACTCAGAGGTTCGCATGAACTTCGTGATTAAAAACGAAGAACTGCCCCTGCAAACCAACAACCACTGCCGTCAAATGTTCGAGCTAGTGAGTCGTTCAATTATGAACAACAACAACTGGCGACTTTTGGAAAGTATGGCACTGTAGCCATCAGTCAGTCGATTTTACATTTTAGATTTTAGATTGACTCCACAGATGAATCTGGGGCCTCGAACTAATCTCGAAACTTCTTTGGTCTCCACTTTTAGTGTCAGGGGCTTATATCCGTCTTGAGATGAGGTCATTAGTCATTAGTTTGTAGCTAATGACCGATGAGATCAAATCCGGTAGCATCGAAATTAATATTACCCACAGCTTGTGACACGGCAGTGCCGTTTCCCTACAATTAATCCAGGTAGGGAAACGGCACTGCCGTGTCCTTTATATGGTCACGAGTGCAACCGGAAACGATATGACCTCCGACTTTGATCTACAAGCCCTCAATTTAAGCTCGAAATCCCCGGCGCAAAAACAAAGAATTTGTAACCACGCTAACAGAACTAAACGCCATAAATGCTCCGGCCGCCGCAGGACTGAGTAGAATTCCGGTTGCAGGCAGCAAGATACCCGCTGCCACGGGAATTCCCAGAGTATTGTAACCAAAAGCCCAAAATAAATTTTGGCGAATCTTATTGAAAGTAGCGCGCCCCAGCTCGATCGACTCAACAACATCCATCAAAGCATTTCGCATCAGCACAATTTGAGCAGTCTCAACTGCGACATCAGTGCCGCAGTGCAAACCGATACCGACATCAGCTTGAGCCAAAGCCGGGGCGTCATTGATACCATCCCCCACCACAGCCACTTTACAGCCTTGGGCTTGCAAAGCCGCGATCGCCCGAGCCTTCCCATCCGGCCGCACTTCGGCCAAAACATCAGCCGGCGTCAAATCTAGCTGCTGCGCCGTCACCGCCGCCGCAGACGCCGTATCTCCCGTGAGCATCATCACCCGCAATCCCATGCCCCGCAAACGTTCCACCGCCGCCTTAGCATCTGGCCTCAGAGTATCTTTTAGCCCGATTACCCCCAGCAAAACGCCCCCAGAAGCCACGTAAACCGCCGTTTTGCCTTGCAAAGACCCCGACAATTCCGTCGCCACAGCGACCCCCTGCTCCTTCATCCACTCAGCATTCCCCGCGAACACCCGCCGGCCTTCCACCAAAGCAGAAACCCCGAAGCCCGGTTCCGTGCAGAAATCCTCAGCAGCTAGCAGCGGCAAACCTTGCTGTTGAGCTTCCAGCAAAATCGCTGCGGCGATGGGATGAGAAGCGCCCCTTTCCACCGCCGCCGCAATTTGCAGCAGTTTTGAGTCAATTGTGGAACAGGCATCTTGCCTGTTGCCAGAAACCCCATCAATTGTGGAACAGGCATCTTGCCTGTTGCCAGAAACCCCTTCAATTGTGGAACCAACATCTTGTTTGTTGCCAACATTAATATCTGAGTTCAAATCCCACTCCGAATTCTGGAAAATCGGCAAATAATCTGTGAGTGTGAGATTTCCGGTTGTCAGAGTGCCAGTCTTGTCAAAAACCACCGTATCTAATTGATGCACCCGTTCTAAAACATCACCACCGCGAATTAAAAGTCCGCGCTCCGCCCCGATGCCAGAACCGACTAAAATTGCAGTTGGGGTAGCCAGTCCCAAAGCGCAAGGACAAGCAATGACTAAAACTGCGATCGCCAATTTCAAACTTAACAGCAAAGGCGATTGATAATGGATAATTGGCAATTGATTTCCCATATTCATTGCCCCGTGTCCCATATCCATTGCCCCCTGTCCTACAAGCACAGAAGGCCAAATATGAGTGCCGGCAAAATACCAAAATAGGAAAGTTAAAACCGATATCGCCATTACCCCATAGACAAAATATCCCGCAACAGTATCAGCTAAATTTTGAATCGGCGCTTTGCGAGTTTGGGCTGCCTGCACCAAAGCCACCATTTGAGCTACAGTGGTTTCCTTACCGGTGCGAGTTGCCCGCATCACAACTGCCCCGGATTTATTGATAGTTCCCGCCGCAACAGTATCTCCTGGCTGCTTCAAAACCGGCATTGATTCGCCAGTCAGCATCGACTCATCTATGGTTGTTTTGCCTTCGCAAATTTCGCCGTCTACCGGTATTTTTTCCCCGGGCAAAACTTGCAGCCATTCTCCGACTCGGACGCGATCGGCGGGAATTTCAATGTATTGTGGATCGTAGACCTCTGATGTCGAATTTAAAGGCAACTCTTGCGATCGCAAATCTAAACTCGGGAGTTTAAAATCAACTAAGCGGGCTTTCGCCGGCTGCAATGCGATTAAAGCTTGCAAAGCTGATGCAGCGCGCCGTCTGGCTTGCTGTTCGAGAGTTTTGCCCAACAAAATAAAACCCAGCAGCATCACCGGTTCGTCAAAAAAGCACTCCCATCCCATCCGTGGAAACAGCAGCGCCGCGTTGCTAGCCGTGTAAGCTGTGACAGCGCCTAAAGCTACCAAAGTATTCATGTTGGGTGCATTTCGCCACAAACTGCGGCACCCGTCAACGATAATCGGGCGGCCCGGTAGCAGCAAAGCTAGGGTGGCGAGTCCCCAGTGAAACCAAATATTGCTGAGAATTGGGGCTTTTGTGCCGAGTACGTGACCTAAACCGGATAAAATAATTAGGATCAGGGCGATCGTCAATTGGTTTATTTGCTGTCGAATTTCTTGCTGTCGCCGTTCAATTGTTGCCGCTTCTGCTTCCCGCTGATTTTCACCTAAACGAGACTGAGAGGGAAATCCATTATCAGTCAACTTTTTCGCTAAAGCCTCTGCATCGACAGTCCCCGGTTGACACTCAACCGTCGCCACTTCTACGGCTAAGTTAACGCAAGCTGAAATTACGCCTGAATACTGCATGAGTTGGCGTTCCACAGCTTTCGCGCAGCCGGCACATTTCATCCCGCCGACATCGAAAGTAACAAGTTCTGGCGGTGATTCTTTAACTGGTATGATTTCTGATTGAATTTCGGGGATTGTTTTGGGTAGAAATTGCATGGTTTTTTTTGGTATTGATTAGAATATTTCGCCACTTCTGAAATGGTTGAATGCACTGTTTAGACAAATGTCTATATTTTGATCATAGATAAATATTGTGGCATCTTCCAAAAGTGTTAGTTTTTTTTAATTCTTATTAGTTGCAGGCGGTTAAATCCGCAGCCCGGGAGGGGTTTCAACTACTGTAGGACTGGGAGTTTAATGCTAAGACACACTTGGGACACGGCATTGCCGTTTCCCTATTTGATATAATGAGCCAATTGCCTAGTTAGTATCCAGCTTTTTTGTGACGAATTTAGCTATGACAGAAACACCAAAATTTTATATTGTCAAACGCCCTGCGGGGAATTGCGAGATTTTGCAGATCGCGCAACTTGAAGAACAAAACCCCAGTATTATTGAAAAGTGGGGTCCTTACGATTCTGCCGAAGATGCCATTGCCCGCCGCATCGGATTAATTCGCGCCGGCAAATGCCAGCCGCAATGACGAATTACTATTACTTTCCTCCGCATCGCGAAAGCTAACGTGATATCAAATCTGTTAGCAGCGGAATTATTCATATCTCTCTTCTCGACCTCTGCGTGAATCAGGGTCAATCCATTGTCATCTGCGGTTAATACATTCTCTTTTTTTTACCGCAGATGAGGGCAGATTAACACAGATTAACGCCGATGAATTATATAAATTTCGGTTGCACCGGACGGATTGCAAAAAATAGCGAAGCATTCGAGTTTAAAATCTTGGCTTTTAGCCGTAAATCTTCCCCCGAATGCTTTTTTTAACTGAAACCCTACACAGGTTTTCTACCTAGATTTAGAAGGTGCCGCACTCGGTTTTGCTTGCGCCGCATTCGGTTTAGGAGGTGCTGCATTCGGTTTCGACTCCGCCTTATTGTTCCCTGGTTTACCAGTAACTTGCTGTGTCAAAACTTCCATAGCTTTCGCGTACTGCGGATCTGCCGTTGTAGCGATTTTATCGCGATCGCGCCTCAATTCCTGTTTTTGAGCCTCGGTGAGTTCTACCTTAAAATCCGGTTCAATCCCGGCCTTGTTGATATCAGTGCCCTTGGGAGTAAAATACTTGGCAATTGTCACCGCCAAACCGGCACCATTTCCCACGCCGCGTACTGACTGAACTAAACCTTTACCAAACGTCTTTGTTCCCACCAAAACCGCGCGTTTGTTGTCTTGCAAAGCACCGGATAGAATCTCGCTAGCACTTGCTGAACCGCCGTCTACCAGTACAACTAACGGTTTGTCTGTGAGCTCTGCCTTATTTGCAGTTTGTTTATCGGCCTCACCGACTCGATCGACCGTCGAGACGATCGTACCTTCTTTGAGCCACATCCGAGCAATTTCAATACTTCCGTACAGCAACCCGCCGGGATTGGAACGCAAGTCTAAAATATAGCCCGTCACCTTTTTCTGTTCCAAATCCTTAATTGCCGATCGCATTTCCGATGCAGCATTGGCACTGAACTGATTTAAGCGAATATAGCCGACTTCTCCGATCGGAGCTTTCTGCACCGACTTCCGCACGGGATGAATTTCTATTTTAGCGCGTTTCAGCTTAAATTCTAATTCCTTGCTTCCCCGCAAAATAGTCAGCGTCACCTCAGTATCCACCTGGCCGCGAATCAAACTTACCGCTTGATTCGTATCCATGCCTTCTGTGCTCTTGCCGTCAATCTTAGTAATGATATCTTTTGCCAGAATACCAGCAGTAAAAGCCGGGGTATCTTCGATCGGCGAAATCACCACCAACTTTTTGGTTTCCTCATCTTGAGTCAACTGAATCCCAACTCCTGTCAGTTCCCCAGAAGTGTCAACCTGCATATTTCTGAACTCTTGAGGGTCCATAAACCGCGTATAAGGATCGTCCAGCTTCTTCAGCATTTCCCGAATTGCTTTGTAAGCTTCCTCGTCGCTGGTATAAGTCCGGTTCAAATATTCATTCCGCACCGCTTTCCAGTCAACCTGGTTAAAAGTGCCATCTACATAACTTTTGTCAATAATTTGCCAAACTTCATCAACCAACTCTTTAGGGCTTCCCCGAAAAGAAGCCAGAGATTTAGAACTGCAACCAGTGTTCGCAAGAGTTACAGCAGTGAGTACCACCGCTGCTGCACTTAGAACAAGCCCTCGTTTTGTTATAACCATTTGTCTGACGCGCGGGAGGAAAAGAGTTCAGAATAATTACGCTCAATCTAACACAGGCAAGGCCGGCTCGCGTTTGGCGTACATATATTATTCCACTTTGCCGACTTCTATTCAGGGCGGGCTAGGAGCAACGGCCCACAAGAAACTTGATGTTTTGTGGAACAGGCATCTTGCCTGTTCCTGACGGGCTAGGAGCAACGGCCCCCAAGAAACTTGATGTTTTGTGGAACAGGCATCTTGCCTGTTCCTGACGGGCTAGGAGCAACGGCCCACAAGAAACTTGATGTTTTGTGGAACAGGCATCTTGCCTGTTCTTCAGGGGCTAAGGATCGACCCAGCGATCGTCCGATTTAATCAAATCAATCAATTCTTGTACACCTCGGTCTTCCGGCACTTTCTTAATTTCTTCCCGGCCCCGGTACAGCGAAATATAACCCGGTTGCTTCCCGACGTAGCCGTAGTCAGCATCAGCCATTTCTCCCGGGCCATTGACAATACAGCCCATTACTGCTATGTCCAAACCCGTGAGATGCTTCGTCGCCTCTCTCACTTTGTGTAACACTTCTTCTAAATTAAACAAAGTGCGACCGCAGGAAGGACAAGCGACATACTCAACCATCGTTTTCCGCAGTCCCAAGGCTTGCAGAATGCTGTAGCAAACGGGAATCTCCTTTTCAGGGGCCTCTGTCAGCGAGACGCGGATGGTGTCACCGATACCGTCAGCTAACAAAGGTGCCAGGCCTGCGGTGGATTTGATGCGGCCGTATTCGCCATCTCCTGCTTCCGTGACGCCCAAATGCAGCGGGTAATCCATGCCGAGTTCGTCCATCCGGTGCACCATCAAGCGGTAAGCAGCAACCATCACCGGCGCGCGGGAGGCTTTCAGGGAAATTACGATATTTCGGAAGTCGAGGGATTCGCAAATTTTGATGAATTCCAGGGCGGATTCTACCATGCCTTCGGGCGTGTCGCCGTAGGTAAAAAGCATCCGTTCGGCGAGGGAACCGTGATTGACGCCGATTCGCAAAGCTTTGCCTTGGTCGCGCAGGGAAATCACCAAAGGTTCCAGGGTTTCGCGGATTTTTTCGCCAATTTCGGCGAATTCGCTGTCGGTGTATTCGCTTCTGTCGGCTTTCGGCTTCTCGAACACGTAAAGTCCGGGATTGATTCTCACTTTGTCTACGTGTTTCGCCACTTCCAGGGCAATTTTCATGCCGTTGTGGTGGACATCGGCCACGAGGGGCACGGGTTGGTAGGTGGCGTGCAGTTTTTGCTTGATTTCGGCTAATGCTTTGGCGTGGGCCATGCTGGGCACGGTGACGCGGACGATTTCGCAGCCAATCTCGTGCAAGCGCCGAATTCCGGCGACTGAACCGTCGATGTCGAGGGTGTCTTCGTTAATCATCGACTGTACGACGACGGGGTTGCCGCCGCCGATGGTGACGCTACCGACTTTGACTGGTCGGGTTTTGCGGCGTTTGATGGTGGTGTCGAAAATCGGTTGGCTAGATGCGCTTTTAGTTGGATTTGGTAGAGTTTGCATAAGTGAGTGCTAGTGTTCTGTTACCAAGCTCTATAAAATTCTGTTTCCTATTTTTCAGGTTGCCATAGAAAGGGTCTGTTTGGACAATGAGGTTTTGGGATTTAGGATTTGGGATAAAAATGCTCGCCTACCTCCCACTCACATGATGTCGGTTGGGTTCGTCGTGTTACGCAGGCATCACCGGGAACGCGAAGATAGGTTAATGAAGATTTTGGCTGCAATTTCTCGTTAGAATCTAAGTTAGAATCTGACAAATTTATATAAATACTTTGGAGTTTTCAGCAGTTATGCCAGATGAAACGATTAGGATTGTGACCAGCGATATTCCGGGCGAGTCGCCTCAAGTTGTTACTGCTGATGGTGGCAAAAGTCTGGGAATGGGGGGAGCACCTTTCTTGGATATGGAACCACTGCCACAGTCTTCTAAACCGCCAAAAGTTCCCGATGCTGCGGGTGAATTTAGAATTCATAATGTCAGTGTAGAGACATTAGAGCAAGAAATGGCTCATTTGCTGGCAGTTGTCGATCGACTCCTAATCCGCAGTGAAGAGAAGCGCGATCGCAAGTCTAAGATGGAGTTAGACGAAATTGAGCTATCGGTGGAAATTAACGGTCAGGGACAAATTAGCATCATCGGTAACGGGGTTGCAGCGGGAGGAAAAGGAGCGATAAAGCTCAAGTTTAAACGGGAACAATCAAAGTGAAATGGCGAAAAATTGGGCTGTTGTCATAGGTATTAATGAATACGAGCACCTGCAACGTCCGCTAAAATATGCTAAGCGGGATGCAGAATTAATGCGGGATTTTCTCTGCAAGGAGGCGGGATTTGAGAAAGTTTACCATTTCTCGGAAGACTCATCGGACAAACAGTTGCTGCCTACTAGATCGAACGTGCTGCGGTTGTTACACGTTAGGTTTGAACAGCCTTTTATGAGTGCGGGAGATAACTTTTGGTTTTTCTTTAGCGGTCACGGAGTTCGTCAAGATGGGTGCGATTATTTGATACCGACTGACGGTTTTCCCGAAGATATTGCAAATAGTAATATTTCAGTTAACCACATTATCCAACGCTTGCGACGCTGCGGGGCTGATAATATTATTTTGATTTTGGATGCTTGCCGCGATGAGGGAAAGTCAGTTGAGGGGATTGGCCGTCAAACCGCCGAACAAGCGCGGCAAATGGGAGTCATCAGCATTGCTTCCTGTAGTCCAAATCAGATATCTTATGAAATTGAAGATTTACAGCAAGGTGTTTTTACTTGTGCGTTACTAGAAGGATTGGGTACTCAAGGTAAATGTGCGACTGTTGAACGATTGAATCAATATTTAATCCAGCGAGTAACCGAACTCAATCGCAAATTTGGGAAACCCAAGCAAACACCTCTGACTATTGCTGAACCTATTGAAAAATCTCACCTAATTCTTTTGCCGAAATACGCCACGTTAGATGATGAGCGGACGCTCAAGTATGATGCTTCCCAGGCTGAACTCAATAAGAATCTAGATTTGGCAGAACAGTTATGGATTCGGGTATTAGTTGCATTTCCTGGGGGTGCATCTCAGTTTTGCACATATATCAAGTGGAAAGTTGACCATTGAGATAAGCACAGCGCAGAGAAAGGATAGA
>NZ_JAUBRM010000145.1:0-10367 GCF_036701905.1 Microcoleus sp. MON2_D5 | reverse complement strand
CTTTTCTTGTTTTCTTGACCCTACATTAGATTCTTCTGAGTCCTTGTGTCAAGCCTAATTGAGATGCTCTTACCCTGTGGATTGGATGAGGTTGTGGAAGAATCCAAGCGCTATGCGGTGGTGCAGCAAATTGAGAATTTTTTGGGGCAGTATCATCAAAATCTGGCAATTATTACTTCTCGCCCTGCGGGTTACAAACGCGATTTTTTTAATACTTCGGAGTTTGAACACTATCAGTTACAACTGTTTGATGATGCTAAGGTTGATGAGTTTATTAATCGCTGGTACGACAGTCGCGTTCGAGATCCGGCGGAAGCTCAACGTCTCAAAGATAGCATTAAGAAAGCTCTGGATGAAAACGATCGAATTAAATTGTTGGCGAGAAATCCGCTATTGCTGACAATCATTGCTTTGATTCACCGCTATCAAGCGGAACTGCCGAGGGCACGCCACAAGCTTTATGAAAAAGCTGTGGATACACTGTTAAAGAATTGGGATGCTTACAAAAACATCACAGAGAAGTCGGTATTCAAATATTTAGATGCAGAGGATTTACGGCGGCAGATGGAAATTCTCGCCTATTGGATTCACACTCAGGGTAGTACGCCTAATCCTGAAGGCGGGACGCTGATTGCTAAGGAGGATTTGTTAGATCAGTTAACTCAGAATCCTGAAGGCGGGACGCTGATTGCTAAGGAGGATTTGTTAGATCAGTTAACTCAGAATATTAAAGCCAAAAAACAGGTTGAACGGTTCCAGGCAAAAGAGGAAGCTAAACGATTTGTTGATTTTATTCAACAGCGGACGGGATTGCTCAACGAACAAGGGCAAGATTTGTACGCTTTTGTACACAAGACTTTTCAAGAATATTTGTGCGCTCAGCAAATCGGCTATCACGCAGATGATGAGGATAATTTTGAGTTTGTTCTCGAGCAGATTCGAGAGCATTTGCATGACCCCCACTGGCGGGAAGTGTTGCTGTTGTTGATTGCTCAACAAAAACCGAAGAAAGCGGCGAAAGCGATGCAAGCAATTTTGGCGGCGAATAGCGAGTATGAGCAATGGTTGCACCGCGATTTGTTTTTTGCTGGCAGTTGTCTTGCTGAAAATATTAAAGACTTAAAAGTGACAGATTCTAGTCTAACTATGAAGATTTTGGAGAAGTTGGTTGAGTTGGAGGTAAGGGATGAAAAACAGGTTGGTGACAGAGCTCGGTCTCAGGTTTTGCAAATCCTTTGCAGTATGAGTGAGACTGAGTTTGAGGCGCAAACTTTGCAACTTTTGAAAGCAAGGGGCATTAATGAAAATCGCTTGTGGAAATATCAAGCAGCTTTAGGGGAAAAAGAAGCTGCCATAACTGCCATGCTACTACGCCTCGAAGAGGGGAATGAGGATGTGCGTAGGTCGGCAGCATTTAGCTTGGGCGGGTTGGGAAATGCTTCAGAAACTGTCATCAATGCCCTGCTGTTACGTCTGGAAAAGGGGGATAACTCAGTGCGTCGTCAGGCAACACGAGCCTTGGGTAACTTGGGAAATGCTTCAGAAACTGTCATCAATGCCCTGCTGTTACGTCTGGAAGATCGGGATTACTCAGTGCGTTGTCAGGCAGCATCTGCCTTGGGCAACTTGGGAAATGCTTCAGAAGTCGTCATTAATGCCCTGCTGTTACGTCTGGAAAAGGGGGATAAATCCATGCGTCGTGAGGCAGCATCTGCCTTGGGTAGGTTGGGAAATGCTTCAGAAGTCGTCATTAATGCCCTGCTGTTACATCTCGAAGATCGGTATAACTCAGTGCGTTACTCGGCAGCACGAGCCTTGGGTAACTTGGGAAATGCTTCAGAAGTCGTCATTAAGGCCCTGGTGTTACGTCTCGAAGATAGCGATAACTCAGTGCGTCCTGAAGCAGCATCTGCCTTAGGCAGGTTGGGAAATGCTTCAGAAGTCGTCATTAAGGCCCTGGTGTTACGTCTCGAAGATAGCGATAACTCAGTGCGTCGTGAGGCAGCCTCTGCCTTGGGTAGGTTGGGAAATGTTTCAGAAGTCGTCATTAATGCCCTGCTGTTACGTCTGGAAAAGGGGGATAACTCAGTACGTCGTGAGGCAGCCTCTGCCTTAGGCAGGTTGGGAAATGCTTCAGAAGAGGTCATTAATGCCCTGCTGTTACGTCTGAAAGATGAGGATAACTGGGTGCGTCGTGAGGCAGAATTTGCCTTGGGCAGGTTGGGAAATGCTTCAGAAGCCGTCATCAGTGCCCTGCTGCAACGTCTCGAAGATGGGCAGGGCTTGGTGCCTTACTCTGCAGCATTAGCCTTGGGTAAGTTGGGCATGAAATCGAGTGACGTTTTGCCTGCTGTCGTACAATGGATCGATCGCCATCAGGATGTCAAATATCTCGGCTTAGGTATTGATGTGTTGTGGGATTTGGTAGCGGGTGAGGGAAATCGATCGCCAGTGGATTTTTAGAAGTATGTAGCTTTTGCGCGAGTAAAACCCGATCGCACTTCCGGAAATTTCACCAAAAATGCGATCGGTCTGCTGTTTGACGATTAGGGCCCTCCATCCCCTTAATAACCCGGAACAGAGGTCAACTATTCCATCGAAAATCCAAAATCTAAAATCTAAAATCGATCGATTATTCAATCTAAAATCTAAAATCGAAAATCCAAAATCGGTCGATCGCCCGCAGCCACGGCCGAGGAGAGCCAATGGTTGCTACAATCGGGGAGGGTATATGTTGTGGCTAACACTACAGCCCGTAACCCTGAAAGCTAATAGCTAAATTATTAAAAATCTGCCTCTCCTGCCATGTTTAAAAATCTGCTAGGCGATCCCAACGCGCGCAAACTTAGAAAATTTCAGCCTTGGGTAGCTGATATCAATATCTTGGAACAAGACTTCCGCGCACTCTCAGACGACGACCTCAGAGGCAAAACGGCGGAGTTTAAAGAACGTCTGGCAAAAGCTAAATCTCTCAACGAAGAGAAAGAGATCCTAGACGAAATCTTGCCCGAGGCTTTTGCAGTGGTGCGGGAAGCAGGACAACGGGTTTTAGGAATGCGCCACTTTGATGTCCAACTCCTCGGGGGCATTATCCTGCACAAAGGCCAAATTGCCGAAATGAAAACCGGTGAAGGCAAAACTCTCGTGGCGACGCTGCCGGCTTACCTCAACGCCCTCAACGGTAAAGGCGTACACATCATCACCGTCAACGATTATCTCGCAAGACGGGACGCGGAATGGATGGGACAAGTGCACCGCTTCCTGGGATTGACTGTGGGACTGATTCAGCAGGGCATGGATCAGGTGGAACGAAAGAAAAATTATAGCTGCGATCTTACCTACGCCACTAACAGCGAAGTCGGCTTTGATTATTTGCGCGACAACATGGCTACTGTCATGGAAGATGTAGTGCAGCGTCCTTTTAATTTCTGCGTGATTGACGAGGTTGACTCGGTGCTGATTGATGAAGCACGGACGCCTTTAATTATTTCCGGCCAGGTGGAACGCCCCAGTGAGAAGTATATACGGGCGGCTGAGGTAGCTGCTGCTCTGAGAAAGGAAAATGAAGAACATTACGAGGTTGACGAAAAGGCTCGGAATGTGCTGTTGACCGATGAAGGGTTTGGTGAAGCTGAGCGGTTGTTAGGTGTTACGGATTTGTACGACCCGGCTGACCCTTGGGCGCATTATATTTTTAATGCGATTAAGGCGAAGGAATTGTTTATTAAGGATATTAACTACATCGTCACTCCCGATCGCGAAGTCGTGATTGTGGATGAGTTTACCGGCCGGGTGATGCCGGGACGCCGCTGGAGTGACGGTTTGCACCAGGCGATCGAAGCGAAGGAACGCGCGGAAATTCAGCCGGAAACTCAGACGCTGGCGACGATTACTTATCAGAATTTCTTTTTGCTTTATCCGAAGCTGTCGGGGATGACTGGGACAGCGAAGACAGAAGAAACCGAGTTTGAGAAGATTTACAATCTGGAAGTGACGCTGGTTCCCACTAACCGGATTACCAGCCGCACAGACCTTTCGGATATGGTTTACAAGGCGGAGGCTGGGAAGTGGAATGCGATCGCCCAAGAATGCGCGGAAATGCACGAGATCGGTCGGCCGGTGCTGGTGGGCACTACAAGCGTAGAAAAGTCGGAGTTGCTGTCGCGGCTGCTGCTGGAACGGAAAATTCCTCACAATTTGCTTAATGCTAAACCGGAAAATGTAGAGCGGGAATCAGAAATTATCGCTCAAGCCGGACGCAAAGGTGCTGTGACGATCGCGACCAACATGGCGGGACGCGGTACTGATATTATTTTGGGCGGTAATTCTGAGTACATGGCGCGCCTCAAGTTGCGGGAATATTTTATGCCCCGGATCGTGCGGCCCGAGGATGAAGACGGGTTTTCGGTGGTACAAGTACCGGGTATTAGTGGCCGCCCCGCACCTCAAGGTTTTGCTCCGACTGCGAAAAAGGTAAAGTCTTGGAAAGCTTCGGCGCAGATTTTCCCTACGCAGCTATCGAAAAATGCCGAACAAATGCTCAAGGCGGCGGTGGAATTGGCGGTGAAGGAGTACGGCGAGCGATCGCTCTCGGAATTGCAAGCCGATGATATCGTGGCTATAGCTTCGGAAAAAGCGCCGACAAAAGACCCGGTAATTCAAAAATTGCGGGAAGCTTACAATTTAACTCGCAGCGAATACGATGCTTTTACCAGCACCGAACACGATGAAGTCGTGCGGTTGGGAGGCTTGCACGTCATCGGTACTGAACGCCACGAATCGCGCCGGATCGACAATCAGTTGCGCGGCCGGGCGGGACGCCAAGGAGACCCGGGTTCAACACGGTTTTTCTTGAGTTTGGAAGACAATTTGCTCAGGATTTTCGGCGGCGAACGGGTGGCCGGTTTGATGAAGGCTTTCGGTGTTGAGGAAGATATGCCGATCGAATCTGGAATGCTGACTCGTTCCCTCGAAGGCGCTCAGAAAAAAGTCGAAACCTACTATTACGATATCCGCAAGCAGGTATTTGAATACGACGAAGTGATGAACAATCAGCGTCGAGCAATCTATGCGGAACGTCGCCGAGTATTGGAAGGTTTGGACTCCAAGGAACAGGTAATTAGGTATGCCGAACAGACGATGGATGACATCGTGGGAGCATACATCAATCCCGATTTACCTTCGGAAGAATGGGAACTCGACAAACTTGTGAGCAAGGTGAAGGAATTTGTTTATCTGCTGGCTGACATGACACCGGATCAGCTAGAAGATTTGTCCGTTGAGGAAATCAAAACTTTCTTGCACGAACAAGTCCGCAATGCTTACGACATCAAAGAAGCGGAAGTTAATGCAATCCGATCCGAATTGATGCGAGATGCGGAACGGTTCTTTATTTTGCAGCAAATTGATACTTTGTGGCGGGAACATTTGCAACAAATGGATGCTTTGCGCGAGTCTGTAGGGCTGCGCGGTTACGGCCAGAAAGACCCGTTAATCGAGTACAAAACTGAAGGTTACGAACTGTTTTTGGACATGATGACGGATATTCGCCGTAATGTGGTTTATTCGCTGTTCCAGTTCCAGCCGCAGCCGGCAATGCAAGTTTCGCCAGAGATGGTTTGAAAATAGTTAACTGTTGACTGTTAAAAAATGGGTAAGGTGGGCAATGCTCACCCAGCCCTGTCCATGCCTAACTCAAGCGAGTTGTTAGCGGAGACAATAACAGCAGCAGGCGATCGGCTGAAAGTGAAACTCATCTCTCAAATCGGTTAACTATCTGGCCTGTCCTTTGCGGCTCATCATTAGCCTAGCTTCTGGGAGTTGTCACAACTGAATTTCACCATTTGTAGGGCCCATCGCTAACAGTTTTCAATCTCAACTAAAGGCGACTGACAAACCACTACCAAAGTTTTCAGCAAAAACAGAACTAGCTAAATCAGCACCAGCAAAGTTTATTTAATGTAAATTTGCATCGGTAAATAAGCTTCCCGAACCGTTAAATTAGAAAAATCCCAGCCGTTTAAATCTGTCTGTATCTGCCGCAGGAGATTAATAACATTCCCAGCCGCATATCCCGTTTCCCGTGCTGGCTTTCCTCGCAGAGATGTAAGAATGAGATTGAGCTGATTTTCTAGCGATCGCTGGCTTTCAAAACAAGAGAGTAGTCGCTTGGCAATGGGGTTGAGAATCAGGCGAGATTGAGTATCCCTCACATAGTCTTTTGCTTGAGCTTTGATGAGAGGATGGCTCTTGAAAAGGTCAATTTTAGCAGTAATTATTTCTTGGCATATCTGTTCGATTAACTGTTCTGTTATGTATTCCATGACGACGGGTTGTTGAGTAAAGCCACCTGTGGTTTTTTTAATGAGCGATCGCCTTCCAAGAGAAGCAAACGTCTCTAGGAGTTCCGTTGGCGACAGTTCTATTACTAAACCTTTCTGCACTTCTAAAAATGAGACTGGCTCTCGATTGATGGCGACGCAGTACATCAGCTCTTTTTCTAAAGCAGATAGGCGATTGAACTGTCGGTCTAAGAGATTGCGAATATCATCAAAGATTAAGGTAACTTGGTTTAATAATTCTAAGAAATTAGAAAGACTGCTATCAAATAAATCTCGAATAACAGGAGCTACCATTTTTAATGCTAAGGGATTCCCAGCATAGTGTTCAATTAGCGCTTTCCATTCGGATTCTGACCCTGAAAAAGCACCCTTGTCTTGAAAAATTTTCTTTCCTGCTTCTGTGGATAAACCAGGCAGTTGTAATGAGCGGACGGGTAGGGTTTTTCCTTCCTGTGTTGCTAGTTCTTTCGGCTTCTCCCGACTGGTTAACACAATGGTACTTTTATGGGGGGTTTCGGCCAGACAGCTAAGCAATTGACCGTAACCTTCATATCCTTCTCGATAGCCACCCGTGCGATCGCCCGATCGCAAAATTGACTCGGCATTATCGATAACCAAAAGACAGCGCGAGGCTCGTAAATATCCAAGTAGCTGCGATATTCTGCCCTCTACAGTATCCGAAACAACCGTTTCCTTGTGTTTCGAGAGAAATTGAATCAAATCTGCTAGAAGGTCGAGGAGGGGTGGAGCGTTGCGGAGACTTCGCCAGATGACATAATCAAAATGCTCCTGAATGCGTTTTGCTATCTTGACGGAAATCGCCGTTTTGCCGATGCCGCCCATACCCAATACCATCACTAGACGGCAGCGATCGCGCACGAGCCACTGCTCTAATAAAGCTAGTTCTTCTGTACGTCCATAGAAATCACAGACATCGATCGCCTCACCCCAATCTTGACATTTATTGGCAGTCGATCCTTCAACTGTTACCCAGTGAGCAGTAGTGTCACTTCGATCGGCTTGAGTATTTCTAATCTCATCAATAGAGGTACTGTTTGATGGGGCTGTGACTACTTGCATTTGTGGTGCCTTTCGCCGCCAGACTGAGTGAACGTTACTTTTATTAACCTTTTCCCCAAATACTCGACTGAGGAGTTGCCACAATTGGAAGCCGACGAGTTTGATGTACTCAGCATCATAACCAGCCGTCTTAGCAATCTCTGGATAAGAGCGTCCTTCCCAAGTGTGCCGAAATACTAGCTCTTGAATATCGTTGAGCTGTTCTGGTTGAAGAACGGATTCTAAAAAAAGGAGGGCTTCGTCAACAGTCATTTATTTATAGAAAATTAGCAATTTCGACCGGATCACCTACATTGGGAATTTTGAGGTTCCCGCCAGGGGATGGTTGCAGTAGCCAAATCACTAGGCTAATGGGGTGTTCCCCTGATAATCATTATAACGCGCAGGCAAAATACTAACTATTTATAACTTTTTATCACATACGCCACCGCCATAACTGGCTTATTGTTGAATCAGGTGGATTTAGCGAGAACATCTCAACTCTAATAGGAATGACTATTCTAGCAGTTGCCTCGATAGTTAGGACAATTTTAAATGTAGGGCTGCGGGGGAGCGGGTGATAAATATCTGGGCTGGGTACATTCATATCCAGGTGTTCAGACCCCTACTAAATCACAACTACCTACTTTTGTCTGTCAACTTGTCCTAGCTATCCTGGCGGTTGCTATAAGAAGAGTATTTGGGACGGGCGCAAAACTCAGGTGTCAATTCTATGTTTAACAGGGAAATGTATGAATTACTATACCAATTGTTGATCAGGTCTAAGTTCAGCAATTTGTACCAAGATTAGTTTATTAGGGGCATTTACTTGTGTTTCAACAAGGTGCGATCGCGTTCTGTAATACCTACCGATAAAGCTAGCATCTAGTTCCAGATTTCAGCATGACTGCACAGATGACTCGCGCGAGATGTGGAGGAATATCTTAGGGCTGTAGGTTTGTGCGTGCGTTCAGTGACCGGCACAAACTAATCCACAAATTCCTAGGCTTTGCCAGAAGAAGAATGCTGAGTTAGGACAATTGAAACATTAATTATCCAATTCTTTTTGGGTTGAGGTAAACTCCAAGGGCAATGTCTGTCAATTTTTCCCGTCGATTAGATTCTAAGAACTGATTAACTTTAGTCACTAAACCAGTGTCTAACCATCCAAGCAAACTTGATTGAGGAATAAAAGAATGAGCGGTTACAGTGTATTTAGACAAATCCCAGGGGGTACTGGAGGTGATACTGTTCGTTTGCCGAACATAGTCGCAAATCAGCGTACTACTATCAATGTAATAACTGGGAACAAAGATAACTTTACCCCTTTTTTAACTGTCAATAATCCTAGCGGAGTCGAGGTTGGAAATGGTAACGGTGCCACTTTTACCCCCCCAGTAGGCGGTGAGTTCACGGGGATTGTTCGGGACAATACAGGGACAGTTAAACAGACAACGCCGTACACAGTCGAAGTGAATTTAGAGCCGAACAAGCTTAACGACGATCGCAATGGTGAGACTCCAGCCGTTAACCCTGGAACTTATTCAGGGTGGGTAGGTTTCAGTGACATGAGTGACAACTACCGCATTGAAGGGTCGGGTGTTGGTAAGTTGACGGCGACTCTGACAGGTATAGATGGTGAAGTCGCTGTAATATTACGGGACCAAACTGGATTTGAAAAAGCTAAAGCAGACGCAAAAACTACGGCGAATGAAATTAAATTGGAGTTTCTGATACCTTCACCGAACGAAAGATATTTTTTGGAAGTTGCTCCTAAAGACATTAAGCTACCTGGTAGTGGTACGGGTCAGGGTAAGAATAACAGTAGCCAATACACTCTCAATTTGGCATTTGCTACTCTCACACCACCTGTTACACCGCCACCTGTTACACCACCTGTTACACCACCTGTTACACCACCACCTGTTACACCACCTGTTACACCACCACCTGTTACACCGCCACCTGTTACACCACCTGTTACACCACCTGTTACACCACCACCTGTTACACCACCACCTGTTACACCACCACCTGGTGGTACATCAACTGCTGGTACACCTGTAGCGATCGCGGCACCTGCAATCAATGCCCCCGCCCCAGGCAATCCTACCGGACAACCAGCAAACACTGTTAGCGGTCAGTTTTACAACCTCTCGGACGATAATGACAATACTGTGCTGTCATCACTTCCTCCGGGTGCTGCTGGCAAACAAATATTGGCGCTATCTGGCAGCGACAATATTACCGGAACCAGCGGCATTGATAACATTAACGGGATGCAAGGAGCCGATACAATCGACGGAGGGGTAGGCAACGACATTTTGTCCGGCGGTAAAGGGTCGGATGAGATTGACGGCGGTGCTGGCGACGACCAAATATTCGGCAGCAATGACAACGATACTCTCACTGGAGGAGAGGGCAATGACAATATTCGGGCCGGTAAAGAAAATGATGTCCTGACTGGCGGTAACGGCGACGACTTACTGAGTGGCGATCGCGGTCAAGACGTCCTCACAGGTAATGGCGGACGCGATACATTTATTCTAGCTGGGGGGCAGGCGGCAGCAGCCCGCTTAGCAGATGCAGATGTGATTGTAGACTTTACTAATGGGGACAGAATTGGTCTAACTGACGGAAATACATTTGCCAGCCTCACCTTTGAAGCTGTAAGTTTGAATCTGAATGGAGGATCTGCTGTCAGTGCTACGGCAATTAAACTCGGTACTAACTATTTGGGTATCGTTCAAGGGGTTGCTCAAAGCGAGCTGACGACAAATGTTTTTGTTGTAAATGTATAGTTTGTGTAGCACAGGCTTGGCGGGTTCTACTTGAGTGGAATTAAGTGCGATCGCCTTTGAGTTTGACTTGGGGGCGATCGCACTTTGCTTTAACCCTCTTTTGTCACTCTCGTGGTAGTATAAGCAGTGACACACCCCAAAAGCATTGCCAGTCCTATGGTAGAGC
>NZ_JAUBRM010000008.1:0-119920 GCF_036701905.1 Microcoleus sp. MON2_D5 | reverse complement strand
GCTCAGGAGGTTTTATCGTTTCGGCAAGAATTTTAATATTGTTAATCTTTTATTTCAATTGTTTGCTAAATATAATCTTTTCAATTTTCCTAACTTGAAAAGATTTGATGCCTTTTCACAATTCATATAGGATTGCTATAGTTTTTATTCTTATGATTTAATGAGTTCACTCATTAACTGTATGAGTTTTGGTACAAAAAGTATTACGACCTTGGTCTTTGGCTTGATAAAGTGCTGCATCGGCAGCAGTAATTAAAGTTTCTGGCAGGCTCTGTTGGGTGGGAATCACAGTGGTAATACCGAAGCTGAGCGTAATGCAATGATTCGGAGAACTCTTATGGACTATTGCTAAAGCTTGGATGCTAGCCTGCATTTTTTTAACAATGTGTACGGCTCCCTCAAGCTCTGTGTCGGGCAAAATCACTACAAATTCTTCACCTCCATAACGTGCGACTAAATCTCCAGCTCGATTAATACTGCCATTGAGAGCTGCGGCAACTTGCTGTAAACATACATCCCCTGCTTGGTGTCCATAAGTATCGTTGTAAGGCTTGAAGAAATCGATATCACACAAAATTAGTGACAAAGGAGTTTGCTGCCTCGTCATGCGTCGCCACTCGTGCTCTAGGTGTTCGTCAAACTGACGGCGATTGGCAATCTGAGTCAAACCGTCTATTGAGGCTAGGTATTTTAATTGTCGATTGGCGGCCTCTAGCTGCTTGTAAAGTAGGGTTTGTTGCTGTTGCAAGTGGAATTGCTGAATCAACCGCCGCACTCTCTGTCCCAGAACAGCCCAGTGAATCGGCTTAGTGATATAGTCAGCCGCTCCTGCTGCAAACGCTCGATCTACAGATTCTTTGTCTTCCAAGCTAGTAATCATCAAAATAGGTGGGCGATCGCTCTCAGGCACTTCAGATAATTTTTGACAACAAGCAAAACCATCCATAGTAGGCATCACTGCATCTAGCAGGATCAGGTCTGGATGTACTTCCTCATAAGCTGCTAGCCCTGTCAACCCATCACTAGCTTCCACCACTCGGTATTTTTCCTTCTGTAAATACAGTCGAAGTTGCAAACGAATCAAGGCATCGTCATCCACTATGAGAATTAGAGAGGACGGTTCCGTAGATGGGCTAGTCGAAATGGCTGACTCTTCTAATGATTGATACATACGTCATGGTGTATCTTAAGCTGTGGAAACATTCTAGCCTAGCATATTTTGATCTTGGGAGGGAAAGTGAAATTGTGGCAAATATATCAGAAATAATACACCAGCTAAGTTTCCGCAACAACATCCTAGGCAGCGTCGGGTTTGTTAAACCAACAGCCACAGTCTACTTAAAATTTATCGCTTTTTTTCGGAGATATAAAGTCTGGTAAGCCGCGCTAATTTGTGTAGGTATGTAATTATTTTTGGGGGCGTTAAACAGTTTTTACAACGCCGAGCGAGCTTTGACGGACGATCGCCCGTTATCCCTCGAACGATCGCCCGTTATCCCGCGATCGCCGATGGGATAATATGCTATATTTCTCAACTTAATTCAGGCTTTTTCAGGTGCATCAAATTCCTGCCTCATCTTTGAGCGATCGCCAGCTTTATTTTTGGGGAATACATACATCTGATGGTCACACGATCGCGTATAGCTTCGCCCTTAGTTGAACGTTTGTTCGCACTAGGAAGCTCTGACTGCAAAATGGCGTAAGCTTTGTTAAGAAACATCTACAGCGTTCTGCGCGAGCTGGGATAGGTTTTTTCTCTTTTTTCTCCCAATAATCCCCCCAGATAGTGTCTAAACTCCTGTCTTTGGGCTTGAGTGGGGAACACATCGTCAAAGCGTTGGCACCATCTTTCAAAGCATGGGGGCATGGATGTCCAAACTGTTTCTCTCATCAGATTCCATCAGGA
Source organism: Microcoleus sp. MON2_D5 (assembly GCF_036701905.1). Classification (NCBI taxonomy): domain Bacteria; kingdom Bacillati; phylum Cyanobacteriota; class Cyanophyceae; order Oscillatoriales; family Microcoleaceae; genus Microcoleus; species Microcoleus sp. MON2_D5. Next base: position 118,014 of record NZ_JAUBRM010000008.1, on the reverse strand, counting down.
AAGAGACTAGCCTAAAAACCTTACCCTATATATATTAGCTCTATTTATCGCTCATTTTTTGGCTAAAGTCCCGCTATCAAAAACAGAAGCTATACTATAATCACTTGGAAACAATAAGTTAAGTTGATGGAGGTCACTTACTATGGGAGTAGCACTGTCGGATGTTTCTCAAAGCTTTCAAAAAACGAAAGAATTTTTGACAGAAAAAGTCGGAAAAGCAGTTAATTCGGTTTTACAAGCAACCGCAGAAGCTAAATCTTCTCTCTCCGAATCTGCGAATCAGGCAAAAGAAGCTCTCACTCAAACTACGAATTCTGCCGTTAATACTGTTAATCAAGCTACGACGAACAATGCTTTAGGTACTGTAGCGGATAAAACCGAAAAAGCGAGGATTTCTATATCTGAAGTCGCGAATCAAGCCGTTAGTCGCGTCAGTGAAACTACCAACAAAGCTGTTGATGCTGTTTCTCACTCTGCCGCAACTGCTAAAGAAACTATTAATCAAACTACTAACTCGGCCGTCAATACTCTGAATCCAAGCACTAGCAAAGCTTTAGAGAGTGTAACTCAAGCTACAGAAAAGGCTAAGGCTTCATTAGAAGATAGCCTTCAAAAGGCAGGAATTATCAGCGATGCCACTTCCAATGCTCTTCAAAGTGCTATCGATGGTATGTTTAAAAATTGGATGGATTCGCACCCTGTAGTCTTATGGTTGGTGAGTCACCCGCTGATATCTTTAGCAATGTTGCTACTATTTATATTCATTATCTTGGGTTTCTTACAGGCTTTAGGTAACTTTTTTGCAAAAGGATGGTTATTTATTCTGCAAATCCCTTTAAAATTGATGCAAGGGGTTTTGAGTCTCGCCTCTAAATCTGTAAGTAATCTGGGTGGAGTGGTTGTAAACTCATTGGTTTCAAAGAATCCCAAAGACAAAAATAATTCAGCTTTACAATTGAGGGGAGTTGAATCAAACAGTTTGGAGTCTCAGGAACGAATTGCTAATATTTTGACAAGGTTGGAGGCAATTCGACAAGAGCAGAATCAGCTTTTACAAGAAGCCTCGGCTATTTTAAGCAACAAAATTAAGGCAGAGTGAGAAGGTGTGACCCGATCGCAATTCGTGGTAAATTTAATACATCCAGGCTTTCCATCAAAGCCAGATCCATGAAGGCTTGTAGTCGATCGCTCAATACGCCATGCCCGATTCCGAATTTTCCGATGATTTAAAATGGACGCCAGAAGCCAAGGCGAAGCTGAAAAATATTCCCTATTTTGTCCGGGGACAAGCTCGCGTCCGCATCGAGCAGTTGGCCCGCGAAGCCGAAACCGAAGTCGTCACCGTTGACTTAGTTGAGCAAGCTCGCATTGAGTTTGGGCAATAAGGGCTCGAAATGTACGCTAAAGCTTTAAACTATAAGTTGCCTGATTTTGATGTTCACAGAGCTACTGAGTCACCCGTGCGGAAAATAGTTATTGCTGGCAACTGGAAAATGTACAAAACTAGGGCTGAATCCCTAGAGTTTCTTCAAGGATTCATGTCCTGCCTGACCGAAACCCCAGAGGAACGGGAAGTCGTGCTTTGCGTTCCCTTTACCTCCTTGGCTGTCCTCTCGAAAAATTTGCACGGCAGCCGGATCAGACTTGGTGCTCAGAACGTCCACTGGCAAGAGTCAGGAGCTTTTACTGGGGAAATTTCCGGGCCAATGCTCAGTGAACTTGGTGTCCGTTATGTCATCATCGGTCACAGTGAGCGGCGCCAATATTTTGGGGAAACTGACGAAACGGTGAATTTGCGGCTGAAAGCTGCTCAGAAATACGATTTAATTCCGATTCTGTGCGTTGGGGAAACCAAGCAGCAGCGAGATGCAGGCGAAACAGAAGCTCACATTTTTTCTCAATTGGAAAAAGATTTGGTTGGTGTTGACCAAAATAAGTTAGTCATTGCTTACGAGCCGATTTGGGCGATCGGCACTGGCGATACTTGCGAAACGAAGGAAGCTAACCGAGTTATTGGTTTGATTCGCAGTAAATTGACTAATCCAGACGTGCCAATTCAGTACGGCGGCTCTGTTAAACCGGAGAATATTGATGAAGTTATGGCGATGCCTGAGATTGACGGGGTTTTGGTAGGCGGTGCTAGTTTGGAAGCTGCGAGTTTCTCGCGCATTGTCAATTATCAGTAATAGGTAATTGCTAATTGGTAATTGCTAATTGGTGGTTGTACCGGGAGTTTTGATGTTGAGAAATAACAATCTCTACCAGTTACCCGAAAATCTTTCTGTACCAGTTGATGATGGGGCAACTAACCACCTTTTGGGATTGCAACTTCCTTTAATTTAGTTAGAAAGTGTGCTTCCTCCTCACCTAACAGCCATGAAAGAGCTTCATAATGCAGCGCAATGGGCTACGGCAAGCAAGGCTCGACAAGACGAGATTGTCAATGCCCTTGTTTGGCAACTCAATGGCTTTGAAGTGGCTGATGCGAAAACATATACTTCAGAGCAGCCCATCCGTATCTTCTCTATACGCGAAAAAGCAACAGGTATTGTGTTTATCCTGATTCCTGGTGGCACCTTCATGATGGGATTTGATGACACCCAGAAGCAGGCACTGGTCGCGCTTGGCAGACAAGTAATAAAAGACGATGAACAAGATGTAGTAGATATTATTGATGACAGCTTCATCAACAGTAACTTTTGGCATCCTGTTCATCCGGTACACCTTGCTCCCTTTCTCTTGGCGCGTTTTCCCTTGCGCTGGAGCGAAGCCAATGAGTTGATTTCCGTTGACGAGAGCAACTTCTTATACAGAGATTATTTGAACGGGCCGCCCATGCCTAATGCAGAGGTAGCATATCTATCTATCGAGGAAGTAGAAGCCTTGTTACAAGCCTCTGGACACGTTCTTCCCTCAGAATCGCAGTGGGAATATGCTTGCCGTGCAGGAAGTACAACACTGTTTTTCTGGGGGAACGATTTGTCAAACCTTTACTTAGTAGAAAATTTCAACAATAAAGCTGCCAACGATGCCGCCAGCAACCGCTTTGGCTTGGTGAACATGGGATTTCACGGCGACATCTGTGCAGACATTTGGCACGACAACTATGAAGGCGCTCCCTCAGATGGCTCACCTTGGCTTAGTGGGAAGAGTAGTAATGGCGAGCGCGTTGTGCGGGGTGGTGCAGCAGTTGTCTATCCTTGGCAGGGATGCTACGAATGGCTGAGTATGCTTTCTGCCGTTCGCTCTGGCTCCGGTGCTTGCGAAGAACTTGGTGTCAATGTGCGTCTGGCACATCTGCTGCCCATGCTCTAACTGATCGGAATAATAATTTGGATGATGTCAGTGCAAGCTTAAGAGCTCGCTACCCAAATCGCGAGGGGGACGCTCACACTACATAATTCCAATGCCAACGGATTTGATATGACAAATAACCTCAAAAAAATTACAATTAGAAATAAATCTTTCGAGTGGGGAAAACGTACTTATTTAATGGGCGTTTTGAATGTAACCCCTGACAGTTTCAGCGACGGCGGTGATTTCAACACCCTAGAATCGGCTTTAGCACAAGCGGAAAACATGGTAAAATCGGGGGTAGATATTATTGATATTGGCGGTCAATCTACTCGGCCTGGTGCAGTGGAAATATCCTCTTCAGAGGAGATCGATCGCGTTATACCTCTGCTACAAATACTGCGACAAAAAGCCGAGATTTTTGGCTCAGTTCCTATTTCTGTCGATACTACCAGAGCGCAGGTTGCCAAAGCTGCGGTTGAGGCGGGAGCTGATATAATTAACGATATTTCGGGAGCTACTTTTGACTCAGAAATGCTGTCAACCGTTGCTAAGTTAAAAGTGCCAATAATTTTGATGCACATTCGGGGAACTCCCCAGACGATGCAAAAACTCACAGATTATCGGGATTTAATTGGGGAAATTGGGGAATTTTTAGAGAGTCGAATTGCGGCGGCAGTTGCTGCGGGGATTGACAAATCTCAAATAATTCTCGACCCTGGTATTGGCTTTGCCAAGACTTACAGTCAAAACTTAGAAATCCTGCGATATCTGCGAAAATTCCGTGTTTTAAACTGTCCGATTTTAGTCGGAGTATCGCGAAAAAGCTTCATCGGTCACATTTTGAATCAGCCAGAAGCGAAACAAAGAATGTGGGGGACAGCGGCGGCTTGTACAGGTGCGATCGCAAATTCGGCAGATATCTTGCGCGTTCACGATGTCAGAGAAATGCGCGATGTCTCTCAGGTAGCCGACGCCATCTTCCGATATCAGTCTTGAGAAGTTGGAGTATCCATAAGTTTCATTTCCCCGCCGCCGCCAGCTTCCGAAGGGACATCAGGGATAGACTCCATCAAATTGTTGAGGGCCTCTGACATATTTCTCGGGTCCATAAACAGAATTTTGGCATTGTCGCTTTCGCCCAATTTTTGTTGAGCCTCTAAGTATTTTTCGGTTACTAAGTAATTCAAAACTTGCGTGCTATTCGGATGGGAGTCTAAAGCTTCAACTAAGAGCCTCATGTACTCCTTAGTACCGATCGCCTTATTGACCATTGCTTGCCACTCGCTCTTGGTAGCGCGCTCCAATTCCATAGCTTCTTGCACCCTTTTAGGAGGTGTAATGCTTTGAATTTCTACCCGAATTACTTTGACGCCCCACGTTTCAGTAGCTTCGTCCAACTTCTTGAGTAACTTTTTATTCATGTCATCTCGGGAAGCCAAGATGTCTTGCATTGGCAATCGACCAATTTCAGCGCGAAACGTCGTTAAAACTAAGTTGGCGATCGCATTTTCAATTTGATCGATTCCATAATAAGCTTTCTGTAAATTCACCACCCGCCAATACACAACGGCATCGACTTCGAGAGCCACATTATCTCCCGTGATTGCTGACTGAGGTTTAATGTCTAAAACTCTTTCACGGCTTGTGTCCACGCAGACGACTTTTTCGACCAGGGGACTGATAAAGTGGAATCCTGGCTTGAGGGTGCGCTTGTATTGACCCAAACGTTCCACTAAAGCTTCGTCGCCACCACTGACTATTTTGACGCTTGAGTTAACAGCGTAGCCGAGGACGAGCGCAAAGAGCATGGTAAGAATAGACTGCCCCATTTCTATTTTCCTGCTAAGGTTGACTGAGAATCGATCGGAATTCTACTCTAATTTAACTCAAACTCGGTCACACAGTGCTAAAATATCTCGACTGTTAATAACTAACTATTTCATCGGGTGGGCCCTGATCTGCTCCGACTCTTACGGCGCTAGTGAAACCCAGGATATCAACAACACGTTTCCACAAAAGACATGAAAAACGATCGAGAGTTTCGCTTGTTCAAACCTTTGAGGTGGATTGCCCCAAGCATTTTGGTGGGTGCAGGAATCTGGAATGCCACAGCGGCCCAACCGGCACAAGCCGATCCAATCGCCCTGCAACTTTCGCAAAACTTGCAGTCGCAGAACTTGCAGCCACCGCGCCGAGGCCCTGCTGTTCGGGAAGTAATGTCCTACGAAATGAAGGGAGACGAACTCAGGATTTGCAAGCAGGAAGGCAACTCCGAGAAAAAGTGCCAAGTTGTAGGTAAAGGCTACACGGTGGGCTTGAGAACTGCCAACGACCTTTACGGTCAAGGGAATCTTGTCAATGCCGAAGCTTTGTACCGGCAACTAATCGCTCGCTATCCCAAACAAGCGGATGCTTATTACAAGTTGGGAACTATGCTGTCGGGGCAAGGTAAAATGAGCGATGCGATCGTTCAATTCCAAAAAGCAATTGAAGTCAACCCACAGCACGCCAAAGCTCACAACGATTTAGGCGTGGCAATGGCAAGTCAGGGGCAGTTGCCAGAGGCAATTGTTCAGTGGAGACAAGCCGTTAAAATTAACGATCGATATCCCGATGCTTTAAACAATTTAGGAGTCGGTTTGTACCAGCAAGGAGGTCAGGAAAACCAAGCCGAGGCCGTAGCCAGCCTCACAAAAGCTAAGGAGTTATTTATCAAGCAAGGCAGAACTCAAGCCGCTAACAGAGTAGATAAAATTTTGGACGAAATTAATTCGCGGTCGAGCGGTTCCTAAACTCAACCGCCGATCGCACATTGAAAGAAAAAACATCTTTGGCGATCGGCGTTAATCAGCGTTCAGCGGCGGTTAAACAACCCCAAAAACGGGAATCTAAAGCATTTCCTTCAAAACTTGTAAAATCAAATCCCCATCCACCCGATCGCTCACAGCGGCCTCACCCAAGCGCACCGGCAGCACAAACCGCACCTTGCCATCCTGCACCTTTTTATCTAGTTGCAAAGTATGCAAAATTTCCTCAACATCGACATTCGCCGGCAATTTGGCAGGTAAACCCGCTTTTTCAATCAAAGCAGACTGGCGGCGATCGCACTCAGCGTCCCACATTCCCAACTCCACAGCCAATCGGCTTGATGCAGCCATGCCGATTGCCACTCCTTCCCCGTGATTGATCACCTTGTAATTGGTCAAACTTTCCACAGCATGACCGATAGTGTGTCCGTAATTTAAAATCGCCCGCAAACCCGATTCCTTCTCGTCTTTGCTTACCACCTCAGCCTTAGCTTGGCAAGACCTGCTCAAAATTTCAGCCAACCAATCCGCCTTCACATAGCGCATTTGATCCAAACGCTTGCAATTCTCCAACTTTTCAAACAATTCAACATCCCAAATCACCCCGTACTTAATCACTTCCGCCATCGCCGAACGAAACTCCCTCGCCGGCAGAGTTTTGAGTACATCCGGGTCAATTAACACCAAGCGCGGCTGGTGAAAAGCCCCGATTAAATTCTTCCCTAAAGGATGATTTACTCCCGTTTTGCCCCCAATAGAAGCATCAACCATCGCCAGCAGCGAAGTCGGAACCTGCACGACATTAATTCCCCGCAGCCAAGTCGCCGCAGCAAAACCCGTCATATCGCCCACAACCCCGCCGCCCAAAGCCACCATTGTCGAGGAACGTTCTAAACGGTTTGCCAAAGCCGCACCGTAAATTTTCTGCACCGAATTTAAAGTTTTGTACTGTTCTCCCGGTGGTAAAATGCAGCTACTGACTTCCAGACCGGACGATTCGAGGGCTGCTGTTGCTCTTTCGCCGTACTGCCGAAAAATCGACTGATTCGACACCAGCAGAACTTTTTTGCCCAAACTTAGATCGCCCATCATACTGCCGAGTTCGTCTAAACCGCCCGATCGCACGCAAATATTGTAAGATTGTGGCCCCAAGTCAACTTTAATTATGGATTGCATATTTATGTAATTTAGATATTAGATTTTAGATTATAGTTCTTATAGGTCTTTTTATTGATTGTTTTGGAGAAATTGCAATGACTCTTAGCGGAGCAATAACTTATTTTGGGATTTTTGGCGGCATGATCGGCTTGGCAACAGTGCTGATGTTTGGTCTGCGGGCTGTCAAACTCATCTAATTCGCCTGCTTTTTGACTTGGAACTCAGAGATTGAAACCTCTGGTAAAAGTATTGATCGTGCGAAGTCTTTGCGCCCCAAAAATCTCTGATTAAACTTAGAGATTTTGCGCGCAAATGCTTCGGTCGATAGAACGTGAGAGTAAAATTAGCTTAATTAGACTCTTGGCTGACTGACAATTTCTTGACGAACACTAATTAATCTAACCCGAAAGATACTTCTTGGCACACAGCAACAGACCCGAAAAATCTTGGAAAATGAAACGAAAGTAAGGCTGGTAGTTGTTGCGAATCAAAAGAGTAAGACTCCGATAGTCAAATATGTTACTAAATATACCGAAACCTATTCGTTGCAACAAGTTATAGGTTAAAACTCTCACCCTGGCATCTGAATTAATTGGAAGATGCAACTATGTTTGCTATAATACAGCGATCGCTCAAATTAAATAACAACAAAGCTACCCTACCAGGAAGTCAAACCAGAGTAGGTACGGGGAGTAGTCGCCAGTTTATCCATCCTCAGCCACCGTCGCGTAAGTTCTGTTTAAATATCTGCACCTACTTACACCAGGTCACAACTATTGCAAAACGGGCATTTTAACAAGCGCTCTGATAATATTTGGCAAGTAATTAGCTACGATCGAGCTTTTTTAGAAATTTATCCCAAACCAGTAAATCCTGATACTTGGGCAGCAATACAAAATAACTTAAGATTAGCTTAAAAAATTATGAATGCGATCGCCAACTTACCAGATTATCAAATCACAGAGCAATTATACACAGGTACGCGCACCCTTGTCTATCGAGGCATCCGTACCAGTGACCAACAACCCGTCGTCATCAAATTACTGCGAAATGAATACCCAAACTTTAACGAACTCGTTCAATTTCGCAACCAATATACCATTGCCAAAAATCTAGACTTTCCTAGTATTATCAAACCATTAACCCTAGAAGTATATGGCAATGGCTATGCCTTAGTCATGGAAGACTTTGGTGGATTTTCCCTATCTGATTATCTCCAAACAGCCACGGCTAAAAATTCCCAATATCAATATTTACCTTTAGGTGAATTTCTCAGGATATCTATTAAAATAACAGAAATTCTGCACTATTTATACCAAAATAGAGTCATACACAAAGACATAAAACCCGCTAATATCCTGATTGATTCCGCAACGGGAAAAATTAAATTAATTGATTTTAGTATTGCTTCTCTCCTACCAAGAGAAACCCAAGACATTCAGAATACTAATGATTTAGAAGGCACCTTAGCCTATCTTTCTCCTGAACAAACGGGTCGAATGAATCGAGGCATAGATTATCGTAGTGACTTTTATTCTCTGGGAAGGACATTGTATGAATTATTGACAGGAATATTACCATTTAGATCGGAGGATGTAATGGAATTGGTACATTGCCACCTGGCGAAACAGCCGATACCCATCCATCAAATTTATTCAGAAATTCCCATAGTTTTGTCAGAAATTGTCAGTAAGCTGATCGCAAAAAATGCCGAAAATCGTTATCAGAGTGCCTTGGGAATTAAGCACGATTTAGAAATCTGTCTAGCTCAACTACAAACTACAGGCACAATAGAACCTTTTGAAATAGGAAAGCGAGATATTAGCGATCGCTTCCTAATTCCTGAAAAACTCTACGGCAGAGAAGCGGAAGTTAATCAACTATTAAATGCCTTCGATCGGGTCGCAAACGGCACAACAGAAATGATGCTAGTTGCGGGTTTTTCTGGTATTGGAAAAACCGCCGTTGTTAATGAAGTACATAAACCAATTGTTCGTCAACGCGGCTATTTTGTTAAAGGCAAATACGACCAATTTCAACGAAATATTCCCTTTTCAGCATTTGTGCAAGCTTTTCGCAATTTAATAGGGCAACTCTTATCAGAATCAGATGAACAATTACAAACATGGAAAACCAATATTCTCGAAGCAGTGGGAGACAACGGACAAGTATTAATTGACGTAATTCCTGAGTTAGAAAACATCATCGGTAAACAGCCACCAGCCATAGAATTATCAGGAACTGCCGCTCAAAATCGCTTTAATTTACTCTTTAAAAAATTTGTGCAAGTCTTCACCAGCAAAGAACATCCCTTAGTGATATTTTTAGATGACTTGCAATGGGCTGATTCTGCAGCACTGAATTTGCTCTCATTATTGATGCAACAAGATACAGGACATCTATTAATATTAGGCGCTTATCGAGATAATGAAGTGTCACCAGTACATCCATTTATCTTAACCGTAGATGAACTGCTCAAAACTGGGGCAACGGTAAATACGATTACATTACCACCGTTAAGAGAATCGGATATTAATCGATTGGTAGCAGATACGCTAAATTGCGAACTATCTCTTGCCCAGCCTTTGACAAAATTAGTCTATCAAAAAACCAAGGGAAATCCTTTCTTTGCAACTCAGTTCCTCAAAGCTTTACACGATGACAAGTTAATTACCTTTAATTGGGAGAGCCAGCATTGGCAGTGCGATATTTCCCAAATCAAAGCCTTGGCAATTACTGATGATGTTGTTGAATTCATGGCGTTGCAATTGCAGAAATTACCAATTCCAACTCAGGATGTCTTAAAGTGGGCTGCTTGTATTGGGGGCGCAGTTTGATTTGCATACTTTGGCAATAGTTTCACAAGAATCGGAAATAGAGACGGCAACTGTCTTGTGGAGAGCATTGCAGGAGGGTTTTATTTTACCGATTAGTAATGTTTATAAGTTTTATCAGATTGAAGGCACTGATAACTTAAGCTCAGAAGATGAAAATGCTAATAAACAAAATGCTAGATACAGATTTTTGCACGATCGCGTTCAACAAGCCGGCTATTCCCTCATTCCAAAAGACCAAAAACAGGCAACTCATCTCAAAATAGGTCAACTGCTCCAACAGAACTTATCAGAGATAGAAAAGGAGGAAAAGCTATTTGATATTGTCGGGCATTTGAATTTAGGAATTGGGTTAATTACTCAAGCGGGAGAACGGGAAGCCTTAGCCCGACGGAACTTAGCAGCCGCACAGAAAGCTAGAAATTCTACAGCCTATTCAGCCGCCAGAGGTTTCGTGAAAACAGCGCTCTCGTTGCTCGCGGAAAACTGTTGGCAAACTCAGTACGAATTAACCCTGAATCTTTATGTAGCTGCGGCGGAAACTGCCTACTTGAATGCCGATTTTGATGGCATGGAAGAAATGGCCGATATAGTTTTGCGATCGGCTCAAACTATACTAGACAAAGTAAAGATATTTGAGATTCAAATTAACGCACTGACAACTCAGAGTAAGGTATTAGAAGCGATCGCTGTCGGCAAAAATGTTCTGACACAATTAGGGGTTGAGTTCTCATCTGAACCTGACGAAGCCTTGACTGACAAAGCACTACAAACCCTTGCTAAGCAACTCGAAGGTAAAGAGATTTCAGAATTAGTTAGCCTTCCTCTGATGAGCAATCCTCATACAATTGCGGTTATGCAACTGTTAGCCATGTTGTTTACGCCCATTTTTCAAGGAAACCCTGCCTTGCTGCCTCTGCTTTCCTCCACAATGGTCAGTCTATCACTCCAATTTGGAAATACACCCGCATCAACTATCGGGTATGCAGGTTATGGCATGGTGCTGTCTGCTTTTTTGGGACAGGTAGAAAAAGGTTATTCCTTTGCGCGAGTGGCACTGAGTTTACTCGATCGGTTAAATGTGAGGCAATCCAAATCTTTAACTTTAGCTTTATTTGGCCTTTTTCTCCAGCATCGTAAAAAAGCAGTGAGGGCAACAATCCCTACTTTCAAAGAGGGCTATCTTGCTGGAATGGAAACTGGTGATTTTTTAAATGCTGGCTACAACATAGTTAATTATTTTAACAATAATTTATTTGCTGGAGTTGACCTGGAAGATTGGGAACCAGATATACAAAATTACTGTGCTGTCTTAGCGGCTATAAAGCAAGATTCTCCTCTAACTTACGTGAAGATGGTACGGCAGACGGTACAGAAATTGAGGGAAATTGTCGAGCAACCGGATTTATTAAGCGGCACTGCCTACGATGAAAAGCTGATGCTTTATAAGCACCAGCAGGATAACGAGCTTACTGTACTCGCTTTTGCCTATATCTATAAACTGATGCTTGCTTATTTCTTTGGAAACTACGCCCTCGCCCTAGACTACCTTACCCAAGCTAACTCCTATTTGATGGGAGTAGTAGGAATGATTAATACTCTAGTTTTCCATTTCTATGCTGGGTTAACCTACTTGGGTCTATTATCTATGCAATCGGAAATTGAGCAAGCTAACACTCTCGCTCTGGTGGAAACCCATCAAAATATTCTAGCTCAATGGGCGCACCATGCTCCCATGAATTGCCAACATAAAGTTGACTTGGTAGAGGCAGAAAAAGGCCGGGTTTTAGGCAAGAATTATGAAGCAGGAGATTTGTACGATCGCGCAATTGCCGGAGCCAAGAAAAACGAATATATCCAAGAAGAAGCCTTAGCTAATGAACTAGCAGCTAAATTTTATCTGGACTGGGGCAAAGAAAAAGTTGCTTCTGGGTATATGCAGGAAGCATACTACTGTTACTCTCGATGGGGCGCAAAGGCGAAAGTCGCCTATTTAGAACAACACTATCCTCAACTACTAGGGGCTATTCTACAACCGACTAAACCAGCTATGGCATCTGGAGGAACGATATCTCCTACCTTAATGAGAAGCGTAACTAGCAGCAGTAGCAGCAGCTTGGATTTATGGTTGGATTTTCCAGCAGTAATGAAAGCCGCACAGGCTATTTCACAGGAAATTGAATTAGAGAAACTGTTAGCCACTTTGATGCAAATTGCGATCGCCCATGCGGGAGCGCAAACTGGAATTTTAATTATTCCTCAACAGGAAAACTGGTTAGTAGTTGCTAAAGCCAATCAAAACCATATAGACAACTGGCAAATTGCTTTGGCTGAATGTCAAGAATTACCCCAAAGTTTGATTTATTCTGTAGCCCGAAGTCACAAAACAGCGGTTTTTGATAACTTGAGTGTTTCCACCCAATTTGCAGGCGATCGCTACATCATCACCCAGCAGCCTAAATCAGTTTTATGTATTCCAATTAGCAAGCAGGGAAAATCGATCGCGATTTTGTATTTGGAAAATAATCTAACAGTGGGAGCATTTACTAGCGATCGCGTCGAAACTCTCCAAATTCTTACTGCCCAAGCTGCTATCTCCATTGAAAATGCACGTTTGTATCAACAAGTAGAGAAATATTCTCAGACTTTGGAAGCGGAAGTAGAGCGAAAAACTCAACAGTTAAGCCAAAAAGCTTCCGTTCTAGAGCAAACATTGAAAAATTTACAACAAACCCAAGCACAATTAATTCAAAGTGAAAAAATGTCAGCCCTCGGTCAATTGGTAGCGGGAATAGCGCACGAAATTAACAATCCAGTTACTTTTATTCATAGTAATCTTGAGCCTACAGAAAATTATGTTAAAGATTTGCTGAGCTTGCTAGAGCTTTATCAGCAAGAATATCCTGAAAACAATTCAGTAATTAAAGCAAAAATTGAAGAAATTGATCTTGAATTCATCGGAGAAGATTTAAATAACATTCTGCAATCAATGAAAGCAGGCAGCGAACGGATCAAGCAAATTATCTTGAGTTTGCGGAATTTTTCGCGCTTAGATGAATCCGACATGAAAGCGGTAGATTTACACACCGGAATTGAAAGCACTTTACTAATTTTACAAAACCGCTTCCAAGAAAGTGATAATCAACCCAAAATAGAAGTTATTAAAGAGTATGGTAACCTTCCTGATGTCACCTGTTATGCGAGTGAGATGAATCAAGTATTTATGAGTATTATCATTAATGCTATTGATGCTCTCAAGCAAGTTAGTAAAATTAACAAAAATCCTTTCATTCGGATTCGGACTGAAGTTATAGAGAATGAGCAAGTAAGAATTGCGATCGCTGATAATGGTAGTGGGATTCCCGCCCATATTCAAGAACGCATATTCGAGCCATTTTTTACAACTAAACCTGTGGGAAGTGGCACAGGTTTAGGTTTATCTGTAAGCTATGCTATTATCAAAAAACATGGGGGTACATTAACCTGTGATTCGACCGTGAGCAGCGGAACAATTTTTGTAATTGAGATTCCGATAAACTATCTGGTATAACTTGAGGTAGAGAGGGACTCAAATATTGATGTCAAGAGGAAACTAGAATTGGCTTAAAAATGCACGGGGGGATTGTCGTAATTGGGAAACGGACGCTCGCATTGGGGACACCGAGTGGTAAAAAAAGGGTAAGTATCCAGCAATTCCAATTGTTCCTCTCACCTCCACAATCAAAAAATTTGGGTTAGAGTTCGTCGAGCGCAAAAATCAAGATTAGATATTCAAGGCGGCTAGATTAATGGCGTACTTATCGTCGCCGTTGCTTCATCTGTTTGTAAGGATAGCAGTCAATTACGCCATATATCATGTAACTCCCTTTGGAATCAGAGTCCAGCAGTTCTAGATAGACATGATTCGGCACTTCAAAATATATATAGGTTTTGCCACTATTGAAAACACCTCCCAATTAGAAGTTGTTTCGTCCTGACCCAGAGCTTTGATTGTACTAGATTCTACTGCTTGTAGTTTGATTAATTTGCTGATAATTGAGCGCACCTGAAAAAAACAGCATACCCAAATCCCGGACTTTTTAAAGAAGTCGGGACTCTAAAGCCCGATCGCACCTGAATTTCCCCTAAAATAATTTCTACTCCCTCAATCCAAAATCTAAAATCTAAAATCGAAATGACTCATTCCACCGATATCGTCACCCTCGCCCGCTGGATGGCCGCCGACTTCAGCAACCAAGCCCAAGCCTTTGAAAACCCGCCATTCTTCGCCCACATCCGCGTCTGCATGAGGCCTTTGCCCGTCGAACTTCTGGATGGGATCAGCTTGTACCTAGAACAAGCTTACGATATTGAACTGAATGTACCGTACCGAGTCCGAGTTTTGAAATTAGTCCCGGTGGACGATCGCATCGAGATCGAAAATTATGCCATAGAAAACGAAGAACAATTCTACGGCGCTTCCCGCGACCCGCAACGGCTGCAAGAAATCAAAAAAGCACAACTGACACTGCTTCCCGGCTGCACCTTTATTACGCAGTGGACGGGGCACAGCTTCAAAGGGTCTGTCGAACCCGGAAAAGGCTGCATGGTGGTCAGAAAGGGCAAAAAAACCTATCTAGACAGCGAATTCGAGATAGACCAAGACAAATTTATTAGCCACGATCGCGGACGTGACCCAGAAACCGACGCCCACGTCTGGGGAGCCCAGGCCGGCCCCTTTGAATTCACCCGCCGGGCCAGTTTCGCCGACGAAATTCCGGTTTAATCCAAAAAAACAGAGTACTTCCTGGGCGAACACGCTTGATTAAAGGTTCAGAATGCACCAATACCTGGTACATTAACCCAGTATTGGCAAGCAAGATTCACCGTTGATTTATGAAAGTCCTGGTTATTGGTGGCGATGGCTATTGCGGTTGGGCAACCGCACTCTACCTTTCTAACAAAGGTTACGAAGTTGGCATCCTCGACAGCTTCGTGCGGCGGCACTGGGATCTGGAACTGTGCAGCGACACCCTCACTCCCATCGCACCGATTCAGCAACGACTCCAGCGATGGCAAGATTTAACGGGCAAGTCGATCGACTTGTTCGTCGGTGACATCACCAACTACGATTTTCTCAGCAAAAGCATGAGAAAATTTGCACCAGAGGCGATCGTCCATTTCGGCGAACAGCGTTCCGCCCCCTTCTCGATGATCGATCGCGAACACGCAGTCCTCACTCAAGTCAATAACGTCGTCGGGACACTCAACCTGCTGTACGCCATCCGCGAAGACTTCCCCGACTGTCACCTAGTGAAATTGGGGACAATGGGCGAATACGGCACCCCGAATATTGACATTGAAGAAGGCTACATCACGATCGAACACAACGGCCGCAAGGATACACTACCCTATCCCAAACAACCAGGCAGTTTCTACCACCTGTCAAAAGTCCACGACTCCCACAACATCCATTTTGCTTGCAAAATCTGGGGTTTAAGAGCCACCGACTTAAATCAGGGCGTAGTCTACGGCGTGCTCACAGATGAAACTGGCATGGACGAACTGTTGATCAACCGTTTGGACTACGACGGAGTATTCGGGACAGCGTTGAACAGATTTTGCATCCAAGCTGCGATCGGTCATCCTCTGACAGTTTACGGAACTGGCGGACAAACCCGCAGCTTCTTAGACATTCGGGATACCGTGCGGTGCGTGGAATTGGCGATCGCCAACCCCGCCGAAGCCGGACAATTCCGCGTCTTCAACCAATTCACCGAACAATTCAGCGTCGGCGACTTAGCCTCCTTGGTGCAAAAAGCAGGCATGGCAATGGGATTAAAAGTAGAAATCAACAACATCGAAAATCCCAGAGTCGAGAAAGAAGAACATTATTTCAATGCCAAAAACACCAATTTGCTAGACCTCGGTTTGCAACCGCACTATCTCTCAGATTCCCTGCTCGATTCTCTGCTGAATTTTGCTACAAAATATCAGCACCGTGTCGATAAAAACCAGATTTTGCCGAAAGTTTCTTGGAAGTAAGTTCTGGTATCTACCTGCGGGGTAAGAGAGTTTTTAACGAACCGCGAAGGCGCGAAGGGCGCGAAGTAAGAGAAAAGAAGGGAAGAGAGGAGAAGGGTTCGCAAGTTCTGAATCGATTTCGCTGTATATTAAGATGAGCTATCTTTTTTATCTTTTGCTCTGTGTCCTCTGTGTCCTCTGCGGTTAATTAAAAAATTCCATAAGGTTTTTAATGCTGGCTTTTTGGCAATAAATGCCGTGGAAAGTCGAACGATCATTCTGTTGCTTTTGGTTATTATGCCCGGATTTTGGGTTCATGCAGTTTGTGCTTATTATTTAATACCGGAAATGGGCTGCACTAACGGCGAGTCATCAAAATTACCGCGCCCGTTAGCGAACCCCCATCTGCCACTGGAACAGAAATATCAATTGCCATAACAGCACAGGAAATTCACAGAATTAATTGCTTTGCCGAAGGTGTGGGATTGCTTTTAGGTGGGATAGTTGTATCGATCGGAATTCACGGAGTTTGTATGTTGCCCCCAGAAACATCACGAGAGTAATTAGTTGTGGTGAAGCTGCTAACAGAACCCTACTTAAACCAGGCAAGTAAATGGCCGAAAACAGGTCGTCACATTCTGGCACAATTTGATGAACATACGGTCGTAGTGTACCAAGCCTACCGTCCGGCGATCGGTCATTTTGCAGCGGAAAATGGTTATTTCGGCGGGGAATTCAGCCTGAATCGTATGAGTTGGATTAAGCCAAATTTTCTATGGATGATGTATCGATCGGCATGGGGTACTTCATCGGGTCAAGAAGTAATTCTTGCTATTTGGCTAAAGCGCTCGGCGTGGGACGAAATTTTAGCATCTGCTGTCCATTCTAATTTCGTTCCAGCAGTGTATGGAAGCGAAAAAGAATGGCAACAAGCTGTTAAAAATTCGGCTGTACGGCTGCAATGGGACCCGGATCATCACCCAAATGGATCGAAAATGGATCGGCGGGCAATTCAACTCGGTTTGCGCGGCAGTGTTTTAGCTAGTTACGCGCGAGAATGGATTGTGAAAATTGAGGATATTTCCCAATTCGTGCAGCAACAGCGTCAATATAACGGAGGCGATAGCACGCAATTACTGACTCCTTGTGAGACAGTGTATCCTGTCATCGACCCCGACATCTTCCAGAGGCTAGGATTATCGGCTCCCTAAGTAACTTACTATGAAAATTGCTCTGTTCACTGAAACATTTCTGCCGAAAATAGACGGCATTGTGACGCGCCTGATTCACACTGTAGATCACTTGCAGCGCGCGGGCGAACAAGTTCTGATATTTTCTCCAGATTACGGGATTAAAGAATACAAAGGCGCCCGAGTTTACGGTGTGGAGGGTTTGCCTTTGCCGATGTACCCGGAATTGAAAATGGCACTTCCTTCTCCGGCTGTCGGTCGCCAATTAGAGCAGTTTAAACCGGATATTATTCACGTTGTCAATCCCGCAATTTTGGGATTGGGGGGTATATATTACGGCAAAAAATTCAACATTCCGATTTTGGCTTCTTATCACACGCATTTGCCCAAATACCTGCACCACTACGGTTTCGGAGTCCTCGAACCTTTATTGTGGGAATTG
Organism: Microcoleus sp. MON2_D5; assembly: GCF_036701905.1. Taxonomy (NCBI): domain Bacteria; kingdom Bacillati; phylum Cyanobacteriota; class Cyanophyceae; order Oscillatoriales; family Microcoleaceae; genus Microcoleus; species Microcoleus sp. MON2_D5. The sequence continues at coordinate 100,283 of NZ_JAUBRM010000008.1, read as the reverse complement.
CTCAAAGGAGCGCACAACCAAGCAGAATTGAATCTCTGCACTTCCACAGCAATGGTGGAGGAATTGAGAACCCACGGCATTGAGCGAGTAGATTTGTGGCAGCGGGGCGTAGATACTGAAATGTTTGTCCCGGAATTGGCAAGTCGAGAAATGCGATCGCGCCTTTCTCAAAATAACCCAGACAGTCCCCTGCTGCTGTACGTCGGCCGCCTCGGTGCAGAAAAAGAAATCGAACGCATCAAACCAGTCCTCGCAGCGATTCCCGATGCCCGCCTCGCCTTAGTGGGAGACGGCCCGCACCGGCAAACCCTGGAACAATATTTTGCCGGTACCCCCACCAATTTTGTCGGCTACCTCAAGGGGCAAGAACTCGCAACAGCTTACGCATCGGCCGACGCCTTCATTTTTCCCTCCCGCACCGAAACCCTGGGCTTAGTGCTCCTAGAAGCAATGGCTGCGGGGACGCCCGTAGTGGCGGCGCGCAGCGGCGGAATTCCCGATATCGTCACCGACGGCGTTAACGGATATTTATTTGACCCCGCCGACGAAGAAGGAGCACTCGCCGCCACCAAGCGTCTGTTTGCCAATCCCGAAGAACGGGAAACCCTGCGCCATAACGCTCGCCGAGAAGCCGAACGCTGGGGTTGGGCCGCCGCCGCCGCACAACTCCAGCGCTACTATCAATCAGTGGTATTTGCCGAGTCCATGCCCAGAGCGGCCTAAATGTCAGGATCTGTAGCACCTTTAAACATCACTGCCAGCTTAGCTTCGGTGTTCGATCGTCAGTTGGTAGTGAGGAAGGATGTTTTCAAAGACCGATCGAACTTTTTTGCTGCATAAATTACCGTCGTTATCCTGCTGTTGCGTTTACCATTAAACTATGAGTAAGCTCTGTAGGAATGCCTTGCGCGCTGCTTTCATAGCGCCCTTTACCTGACCGGATACGGTCGCCGAGTGCGCTAAAACAGTCACACCGCGCGCTGGGGCAGAGCACAGAGCCTCAAATCCACACTGCACTCTCGATCGAACTAAAGCCTGTCACCTAATTTTCAGGCTAGCAGTTTTGCGAACTCAAGTTCAGCTTGAATTGACGAACCCTCATCAGTATCGAGGTTGTAAAAAAGATCGATCGAGCATACATAACAAGCAAACTGAAGTTGCGTGCGACACTTTTGAACTCACGATTCATTAAAGCGACAAGCGAGTGGCGATGCGCTTGCAAACAAATTCAAGAGTTTGCACTGCCGCCGAATCTAGCGCCGCTCAACCTGCAGTCAGTTTACCCCTCTGAGCAAGCAGTTAATCATGACATTCTCCAATACTGGTAGCGTTCTGGCTACACTGACTCAAGTCAATTTTATGGGGGCATTGACCTCCCGCGTTAAGAGCCTGCCAGTTCCTGAATTAGTGTGCCTGCTCGACTTTATCACGGCTGAATTTCAGCAATTTATCCGGGCAATGGACCTGATTAACAATGAAGCACTCGAAAGTCTCTTAGAGCAACTTTTAGATGCCTTCACTGTCAAAATTGGTCAAATTCTGCAAGCAGACCGGACAACAATTTTTTTGGTTGACTGCAACAAAAAACAACTGTGGCACAAAACAGTCGATCTGCTTGGCGAAGATTTAGAAGTTCGTTTGCCTATGGATGCAGGCATTTTAGGCTACGTAGCAACAACCGGAAAATCGATCAATGTCGCCGAAGCTCGATCGCACGAGCATTTTAATTCCGAAGTAGACGAACCACCGGGCTACCAGATCGAGACCATGCTCTGTATGCCGATTTTTAGCAGCAAGAGCCAACACGAACCCGTAGCGGTGGTCAGACTCTTAAATAAAGCTGGCAATATCCCTTTTAGCGAAGAAGACGAACAGCAGTTCCAGGCTTTTGCAGATTCGATCGGGATTATTCTCGAAAGCTGTCAGTCTTTCTACGTCGTGGCCCGCAACCAGCGAGGGGTTGCTGCACTTTTGAGAGCCACCACGACTTTGGGTCAAAGTCTTGACTTGGAAACAACTTTGCGCTCTGTCATGGATCAAGCTCGCGACTTGATGCAAGCCGATCGCAGCACGCTATTTTTGTTAAATCGGGAAACCAACGAACTCTGGACAAAAGTCGCCAAGGCCGACGGCAAAACGATGGTAGATCTCCGCATTGCTGCTAATAAGGGAATTGCTGGCTACGTGGCTTCGACTGGTCAACCTCTAAATATTACAGATGCTTACGACGATCCCCGCTTTGACCCCTCTACAGACCAGCAAACGGGATACCGCACTCGCACTGTCTTGTGTATGCCGGTGCACAACGCTAAAGGTGAGCTCATCGGGGTGACTCAGCTAATTAATAAGAACCAAGGTACTTTCACCCCTTCCGACGAAGAGTTTTTGCGAGCGTTTAATTCCCAAGCGGGAATGGCCTTGCAAAATTCTCAACTGTTTCAGAACGTGATGGTGGAAAAACAGTATCAAAAAGATATGCTGCAAAGTCTTTCTGATGCAGTGATTTCCACGGATTTGAAGGGGCGAGTTGTGACGATCAACGAAGCAGCCTTAGAATTGTTGGGCTGTCCGGTCAATCAAGCTAAAAGCAAACACAATCCCCAGATTTGGGAAGATAAACTGGTGAATCGCTATGTTTGGGAAGTTGTGCCGATCGAAAATTTGCAATTTCGACTCGAAGACAGTCTCAACAATGCTGCCCGACATTACGTTCCCGAACAAAGTTTAACTGTAGGACTGTTGGTAGAAAAAACGTTAAATTCCCAACAAAAAGAAGAAGAAGAAAGTTATATTTTGGCCGTGCCCGATCGCGCCGATCCGAATTTATATTACGCTTGGGGCGAAAACAGCGCGTGGACTGAGGAAGTAGCGCTGGCAGAATTAGCTAATGCCCAATCTCTATTTTCGCTGCGAAATTCTGCCCTGTATCACCCTTATTGTCCGCTGCCCGTCCCCGCCTCTAGAATTAAAGTAATTGAACGCAGTTTGAATTTGACTGTCAACCCGCTGATCAATCCAGAGGGTGGCGTGCGCGGCGGTTTAGTGGTACTCGAAGACATCAGCCGCGAAAAGCGGATGAAAAATACGATGTACCGCTACCTGACTCCAGGAGTCGTAGATAAAGTGATGGCCTTGGGTGAAGGCGCCATGATGGTGGGCGAACGCAAAGAAGTGACTATTTTATTTTCCGACATTCGCGGCTACACCACGCTGACGGAAAATCTGGGAGCGTCCGAGGTGGTATCCCTGCTAAACGAATATTTTGAGACGATGGTGGAGGCGGTTTTCCACTACGAAGGCACTTTAGACAAGTTTATCGGCGATGCTTTAATGGCGGTGTTCGGCGCGCCCCTGCCGCTAAATCCCCCGGAAAGTCACGGTTGGATGGCGGTTCAGTCGGCTTTAGATATGCGCCGGCGTTTGAAAGAGTTTAATGATTCTCGCCCCGGCGAAGTTCCGTTTCGCTTCGGAATTGGGATTAGTTCCGGAGAGGTGGTTTCGGGAAATATTGGTTCCCAAAAGCGGATGGATTACACGGTAATCGGGGATGCGGTGAATTTGAGTTCGCGATTGGAACAGCTTACGAAGGAGTACGGTTGCGATATAATTTTGAGCGAATTTACATACAGTTTGTGCCGCGAAGGGATTTGGGTGCGAGAGTTAGACAAGGTGCGGGTTAAGGGCCAAAATCAGCCAGTGGGTATTTACGAGTTGCTGCAAAATAGTTCTGAACCCATCGATGGGGAAACCCTTCGGTTTTTGGAACTTTACAGTAACGGTAGGGATGCTTATATTGCTAGAAATTTTCAGAAAGCTATTAGTTATTTTGAAGCAGCTTTAGCAATGCGACCCAGCGATCGACCTGTGGAAGTTCACCTCGACCGATCCCTGAGCTATTTGGAAGTACCCCCCCCCGATGATTGGGACGGCGTGCATAGGATGACAACCAAGTAGTAGATTATATTACATCCGAGCGATCAAAAGTAAAAAGATTTGGTAAAGGGGTGAAATCTTCCTTATGACAGAGTTAACAAGTGTAAAAATGTGAAAACATAAATCGGATGCCATATTAAACTTTAGTATTTATTTCCAGGCTAGCAATTAAATGAGTTATTTATCTGTTCCGAATGCCACAAAAGCCGATCGGATTCTGGTGGTAGACGACGCACCAGATAATGTTTTGTTGGTTCAAACAATCCTAGAAGAAGAAGGTTACGAAATTAGCACGGCAGAAAACGGCTTTTCTGCCTTGAGTCAAATTGACAAGTCAGCCCCGGATTTGGTACTGCTAGACGTGATGATGCCGGGAATGGACGGTTACGAAGTCACTAAACGAATCCGACAAAATAAGGAATTGCCCTTTATCCCGATTTTGCTGATCACGGCTCACGACAGTGCGAGCGTAGTGCAGGGATTGGACATGGGAGCAGACGATTTTATCCGCAAACCAGTCGAAATGGATGAACTCCTGGCGAGGGTACGATCGCTCCTGCGGCTAAAACACAGCGTAGACGAGCGCAATTCGATCGCCCTCCAGCGCGAAGATTTTGTCTCCCGACTCGCTCACGACTTGCGGACGCCCCTCGTAGCAGCCGATCGAATGCTAACTTTAATGCAGCAGGGAGCTTTGGGAGAAATTTCCCTTCCCATGCGCGACGCTTTCGGGACGATGGTTCGCAGCAACAAAAACCTGATCGCGCTCGTAAATATGCTGCTGGAAGTCTACCGCTACGAAGCAGGCGGCAAATCCCTAAGTTTTGCTCCCGTGGACTTGCGCCAGCTTATTACTGAGGTAGCTGAAGAACTAGCTCCCCTAGCGGATGCTAAAGGTTTGTCAATAAATTTAGACGTGACAGAAAGTGCAGAAAGTGCACCGATTGCGAAGTATCCGGGCGATCGTCTGGAGCTGCACCGCTTGCTGACAAATTTAATCGGAAATGCGATTAAATTCACCGACAACGGCTCAATAGATGTCAGCTTAAAAGCTGCCAATTCACCTGCTTATACGAGCTTCAAAAACCAACCGCTGGCATGGGTAATCCTAGAAATCAAAGACACCGGCGCCGGCATTTCTCCCACCGAAAAAGCAAAGTTATTTGAAAGGTTTGGCGCGGGAACTCATAGGAGATCCAGTACAGGTTTGGGACTACACCTCTGTCGGCAAATTGTCGAAGCTCACCGCGGCACGATCGAGGTAAAATCAGATTTGGGCAAAGGCAGTTTGTTTACTATTCGCTTGCCTTGTTAGAGCGGTATAATTAACTCTAACTTGGGGGTGCGAAAAGCGCACATTACTACAGCCGATAAACTGTAATTGTAGGCTGCAAAGTGCGTACCTAATGGAATTAGGGTTAATTTATCCCGATGTCATATAATTACTTGGCAACCGAATTTATGGCAATATGTCTAACTGTCCAGTGTGCGGTGCTGAATACATAGAAAAAAAAGCAGAGTTTTGCTCGATTTGCGGTTGGGATTTGACTCCCTACCCGCAACGTGCTAAGCCTTCCAAAACTTATTTAAAAAAAGAACAAGTTAGATTGCAGTGGGCCAAACAAATGTGGGAATTGGCTCGCAATCAACAAAATTGGTCAGCTAAATTTGAGCAGTTGCAGAGTGAATTTCAGGAAGGGGCGATCGCCCGCACATACATTCAATCTCAGTTAGAATGGGTTCTGTACCGCCTCGAACAACTAAACCCCGAATTGATTGTCAGCACTCTACTGCGACTGGAAGACAAAATCGGCGCCATACCTGACTCACCTCCGGCTATCTCCGAAGTAGGGATGGACTACCGTCAACTGACAAAGCTATTAGAAACCGGAAAATGGCGTAAAGCTGATGAACACACTTGGGAAATCTTGCTGAAAATCGCTGTCAGGGAAGACGAAGGCTGGCTGAGTGCAGCCGATATTGACAGTTTTCCTCCTACAGACCTTCGCACGATCGACCAACTTTGGCAACAATACAGCAGCGGGCGGTTCGGGTTGAGCGTGCAGCAGCAGATTTGGGAAAGTACCGAGGCAAATTATACTGAATTTTGCGATCGAGTCGGCTGGCGAGTCAAGGAAAATTGGAAATATTACAGCGAGCTCTCCTTCAACGAAGATGCTCCCCCCGGACATCTCCCCGTCACCGCATGGAGACAGCGCGCCTGTTACGGTGCTGGTAAACTCACCGCAGCAGAAAACTTTGCCCGCATCGCTGCGAAACTGGTAACTGGCGATCGGTAATCCTCCAGAATAAAAAAATCAAAATCGACATTAACTGCTATAATCAAAACGGTTCCGCAACTGGGGCTGTGGCTCAGATGGATAGAGCAAGCGCCTCCTGAAGAATCGGGCACCCTGGGAGGAAACTCTAGGAGTGAATGTGGTCAAATTTGGTGAAACCTAAAGAGTTCGTGGGTTCCTATGACTCTAAGGCAATACCAAGCCAAGCCTGAGTTCAGCGCGATTAAACAATCGCCTATATTGAAATCAGGAAGGTTTAGAGACTAGACGGTCACCACCTAAAAGCTGCAAGCATATGGTGAAGGTATAGTCCAGAGAGTGGGGAAACTCACACAAATCTGAAGCGCTAGGTCGCCGGTTCGAACCCGGCCAGTCCCGTTAAAAATCAAGAAAAATTAAAAGCAGGAGGGATAAGGCTAAGTTTTACCCCTCTTTTTTGCATATCCGCTAAGGAATTGGCTGCCAGACAACTATAGCAACCGCCAAGCGGTTGCTATAAAATCTGAAATCTCAAATCTCAAATCACCTGTTTAAGCCCCACCACCAGCGTAGAGTCAATCTAAAATCTAAAACCTAAAATCTCAAATCTAAAATCTATGATCCCCCGACCCTTTTTGAATTTTTAATTTTTAATTCCTGTTAGTGGGCTATACGTGCGGTATTTTTTGTTATGGTTTTTTTGTGAGTTACATAAAATTTTTATAGGTTTAGATGTGGTTAAGAATCAATTCAAACACGCAGCGTTACAAGCGTTTGAACACTTCACGCAGTTTTTGGTTCCTAGTAGGGCTTTTGATGGCGTGTTGGTTTGGCTATCAGCAGGTTAAGAGCGAATTTCAGAGACCCCAAGCTGTGTTAGTTCTAGGTGGGGCTACGGAGCGAGAGGTGTTTGCCGCCAAATTTGCTCGGGATCATCCTGAATTGCCGATTTGGGTGTCGTCTGGGAGCAATCCGGAGTTCGCGGAATGGGTGTTTTCAGAAGCGGGAATTGAGTCCGATCGCCTGCACTTAGACTACAGAGCGGTGGATACGGTAACAAATTTTACCACCCTGGTAGATGAATTGAAAGCTCAAGGGATTGAGAGCGTGTATCTGATCACTTCTGACGATCATATGCGGCGAGCTCAGATTATCGGCGAAATCGTGCTCGGCAGTCGAGGCATTAGCTTTAAGCCGGTGGCAGTTCCGTCTGGGCGAACCCCCGAACCGGTGGAAAAAGCTGTTCGCGACGGCGCTAGGGCTATTCTTTGGCTGACAACCGGTTATACAGGTGCTGACTTCAGCCAAGCCCGAATTGAATAAACACAGGGAAGCATTGAGCAATTGTTAATTTTTTGCCATTCGCTCAGGCTTTAAAACTTGTCTTCTATAGCTATTTAAGGAACGGGGAAGATGCTGATGATAAATGCGTAACAGAAGAGAACGAGTAGTTTAAAATCAGTATATGAACTTCAAGAGCCAAAGTTAATGACCGACCAAATTCTGCCGCAAGTTCTGGATAAAATTTTGAGTGACACCAAAACACCGGATGCTGTTTTTTCGGCTTTGGTGCCGGCTTTAGGCGAGGTATTAAATTGCGATCGCGTCTTCCTCTACCTCCGCCATCCTGAAACGCAAATGGGCAGAGTACCTTACTGCTGGCGTCGCAACTCAAACTATCCCGAGGTTTGGGACGCGGAATGGAAAAAAGAACCTGAATCTTTAGGGGAAGAAGACCCTTTGTTTGCAGCAGCTTTGCGAACTGAACCGTCGATTTTTGTGGAGGATGTTGAAACAGCAAATCCTGAAGTTGTCAACAAAAATTTTGAGGCAAAAGAGTTCGGACATCGAGCTTTGATTCACGCTCACCTTTGTGCTGACGGCTTATTGTGGGGGGTTTTGCAGCCTTGTATGTTCGATCGCCCCAGAATTTGGACTGACTTCGATCGCCAAGTTATCGTAGCAGTTACAGAAAAAATTTCGCCTTTAGCTGTCGCTTATGTCACCGCCTCAGCATCAAAAGATGAGCGATAAAAATCAATATCAATAATTGACTTGTAGGGAGGGGGTGGGCAATGAACGAATGTAAATTTAAGACTAAAACCACCTCTAGAGCGTGGTTTTAGCCGAATCTCAATGCCCTTCCCGGGGGACAAAAGAGCATTTCCGGTTCCCCCCTTTTTAAGTTAGGGGCGATCTATGCGCTAATTTTCACACAAAAGTCGGGTACTAAATGTGAGCTGGTTGTTATCACCAAGGGTGGGGTGTACATCGCCCTACAGATAGAGCTGGTACACAATTCCTGTTTAAAAAACGCCCCAATTTTGAATGCCCCGACTGCTGAAAACCCCTTGAGCCCGACTAATATCATCCTCAGCGCCATCTACTACCACCAAATAATCTCCCGCCCGCAGGCGATCGGTGTAAGTTCTAGCTGTTTCTTCGGGAATTCCCAAGTCAGTCAAGGCCTTCACCACCCCACCGAAAGCCGCCGCCGAGAGGCCAGTGCTTGCTACGCTAGCCACCAGTGAGGCGCCCAAAGTACCCGCTGCAATTATCGGCCCGATTCCGGGAATAGCTAAACTTCCGAGACCCACTAGCACGGTGGCTAAAGCACTATTTGTCAGAGTGTCTGCTACCACTCCTGCTCCTGTGTCTAGATTTTTATCGCCCACCTGAGCGATCGTTTCAGTCTCGCCTACAGACTCGCCTGCCTCCCTAGCAACAACCGAAACTTTATCCATTGGAAACCCGGAAGATTTCAATTCTGTCAGAGCTTGCTCGGCATCTTCGCGGTTAGAAAACAATCCCAACGCGCGGGTTTGATTGCTTGTTACCATATCTTTCTTCTTATCCCCTGTAAAATTAAACTCAAATTCAAGCCTAATTATTGCGCTTGTTTTCACTCACTTATATTGATATTTTTCGATGTTTATCTTCAGCATTCATCTATCTGTAGATATAACCTGAGAAACAGCAACAAAAGTTATAAAATTAGCGCCCCAAATCGTGCATCGCATTAATCTCGATCGCACATCTTTGAGTCAGCGCTTGCAACTCCTCGCGATCCGATGAACCGGGCGCTTCAATTAGCTTGCCAATTCGCACCGTCAGCGGCACCGGACGCGGCACTGCCGAACCTTTGGACGAAATGGCGTGAGTTCCCCACAAACTAACAGGTAACAGCGGCGCTTTAGCCTTAGCAGCTATCAGCGCCGCACCTAATTTCGGTTCAGTAATTCTGCCGTCTGGGGTGCGAGTTCCCTGCAAAAATACACCCGTCGCCCAGCCATTTTCCAAAGAGTGGATAGCCGATCGAATGGCACTGCGATCGGCACTTTCCCGCTTCACTGGATAAGCACCGTAAAGCGTAATTGCCTGCTTCAAAATAGGAACTTTAAATAACTCTTCCTTTGCCATAAATGCGACAGGTCGCCTCATGCAATTCGACAAAATCGGCGGGTCAAAATCGCTGGCGTGATTGCTGACAACTACCACCGGCCCTTCTGCTGGAACATTTTCTGCACCGTAGATGCGGCCTCGAAAGTACAGGTGCAGCATCGGGCTGACAATTGACCATTTGAATAAATAGTAGAGAAGTAAACTTTCGACTGGTTCGCGACTTTTGCTCACAGAAAAACCTTAGATTTTAAATTACATCGCATATTAGCCTATCAGATCGAGTCCGTTTGAGATTATTCGGCGGTTTAAACCGCTGCTTGTCAAACGAAGTCTGCCTGCGCGGACTGAAGAATGTAGTCCGCGCAGGCGGACTTTGCTTGTGTAGCGCCAGAATTTATTCGGGCGGACTATTTGCTTGTGTAGGGCCAGAATTTATTCTGGCGAATTCCTAAATGTCAAAACTCTGCAAAGGCTCAATTTCCAGCCAGCATGGCTTTCTGTCCTTCCGAAGAAGTCGCGTAGCCCAAGAAATCCTTAACTGCTTGGCTAGGAGGGTTTTTGTAGGCGTAGTACAACTGTCGCTTGTAAGGATAGTTACCAGCATCCGGCGTCGCACCGTTGACCGGAACCACGCGCACAGTTTTCTGATTGGCTACTTGAGCGAAAGTCGCATAGCCAATGCCGTTGTTGCCTAAAGCTTGCAGCAGGGGAGTTGTCGCATCTCGATCGAGCGTGGTAATATTTGACGCCGTGCCAAAATTAGCGCCAGAGAGCACTTGCTCTTTAAACGTTTGGTGAGTGCCGCTAACTGCCGGTCTGTTAATTACTTTAATCGGGCCCGCCGGGCCGCCGACTTTCGACCAGTCTTGAGCATTTCCCTTGAAGATATCTTGAACTTGAGGCGAGGTTAAACCTCCTTTAAACGGGTTGTTAATGCCGACTACAAGGGCGATCGTATCTAGGGCAACGGGCACAGCAGCCAAACCCTGACCTTGTTCTTGAGCCGTCAAAGGTCGCGATACCGCTGCGATATCGGCTGTTCCCCCCGCCAAATCCTGAATTCCTTTTTCCGAACCGTTCGCTTTGGTATCGACTGTCGTGCCGGAAAACTTGCCTTGAAAGCCGTTCTTGAGGTTCTGATTGATTGTCACCATGCTGGTAGAACCGTCAATTCTCACGGTCGTACCCGCAGCTACGGAAGCAGGAAGCGCAAAGGAACTAGCTGCAACAGGCGAAGCACCGCCGACTACTGGCGCGAGGGGAGGCAGATTGGCTCCACTACCGCCGGAGGGTGTGGGAGTGGGTGTATTATTAGCATCCTGTGCTGCTGGTTTGTTCAGAAAAAAGAACCAGCCACCACCGGCTAGCAAGAGAAATAACAGGATAAAAACTATGGGGGGAGGCCCGCTCTTAGCCATAAAATTCTCCTTAGCTGGGAAGTTCTTTGTTGTTGGGGTCGTCTAACATTTTTAGCCTGCGATTAACTTCATCGTCTAAGGTCATATTTTCTAATTCTGCCTGAAGTCTTTCTTGCGGGTTTTCAGATAGTTCTGCTAAAGCTTGCTGTTGGAGGTTCCGGCCGTGGACGGCGTTTTTGGCTTGCTCAAATTGCGATCGAGCTGAATCGATACTGAGGTCGTTGTTGACTTTGGATATGGATCGGAGGGCTTCGTTAATCTCAGCCATATCTTTCATATTTTGCATATCAGTTTTGTAGGCTTCCAGCTTCATCCGCTCTCGATTTAGCTTGTCTTTGGAAGCGTTGACGTACTGTTCGGCTTGTTTTACTTGAGCTTCTAACTGCGGCAGAATTTGTTCTGTCTGAATTACTTTCGACATTGCCAAGCGGGCTGCTTCTTCGTTGCCGTTGCGCTGGGCTGTGATGGCTTGGCGCTCTACGGTTTGCATTTCTCTAACTTTTTCTTCATATTTCGTTTTGGCGCGCTGGTAGGCTGCAACTTGGGTGGAGACTGCTGCTGCTAGCTTTTGCACGGATTCTTGCATCGATCGCAGCGACTCTTCGGCTACCGCCACCGACACCTGGCCGCCGGATTCTACGGGCAGTCCCCACATCCAATTCCAGACACCTACTATGGTTCTGCCTGCCTTGTCGCCCATCAACCAGTAAAGGACTTTTTTCATATAAATACCAGATAAGCTTGGTTTTTACGCCTAGTTTACATCAGGATTTGTCGATCGCCCCCTCAGGTCGATCGATTTCTAGATTTTTGATTAATATTTTCTAACTGTCTGGATCGTCTATCCCCAAATAGCACAACAGGCAATATTCGGATTTGCCTGTTGTGCTATTTGTTTTTCGGCAATCTTCAGGCCTGTTAACTCTCAATTTTACGGCCTGGCATTTCATCACGGGTTAAAAATAGATTAAGCGGGCAAATCTGCAAAACTGCTAACATTTACCAGCGCTAAATCCGGACAAGTCCGTTTGATCAAACCTGTCAGAACTTTGCCGGGACCAATTTCCACTACGCGATCGATTCCTTGCTGCGGCAGTTGCAGCGAAATTTCTCGCCACCGCACGCCTTTGGTCATCTGCTGAGTCAACCGCTGCTTTAAAGTGGCTGCGCTGGTAGTGGCTGACGGTTCTGCGTTCGAGAGCACCAGCATTTTAGCATCGGAAAACCTTGCAGACTTTAACGCTAGTTGAAACTCTGCCGCCACCCCGGCCATCAGGGGAGAGTGAAACGCACCAGAAACATTCAATTTAACGGCGCGTTTGACTTTGATTTTGGCCAGCAAATCTTCTACTGCTGCAGGCGTTCCAGAAATCACGACTTGTGCTTCGCTGTTGTCGTTTGCCAGCACTACGTCTCGGCTGTATTGAATTTGCAATTCTAGTTCCTGCCTGTCGAACCCGATCAAAGCCACCATTTGACCGCCGGAGGCAGTGTCCATGAGTTCGGCGCGGCGTTTGACTAAGCGCAATCCCGTTTCAAAGTCAAAGACGCCTGCTGCGTAGAGGGCAACATATTCTCCTAAACTGTGACCGGCAACTACCGCTGGCCGATCGCTTTTTTCTCGCATTAAGTCGGTCAAAATACTTTCTACTACGAACAAGCAAGGCTGAGTGTAGAGAGTCCGAGATAGTTTTGCTTCTTCTTTTTGGCAAACTTCCGCGACAGACCAACCTAAAATTTCTTTAGCGAGCTCAAATTTGGCTTTGGCTGTTGGCAAGTTTAATAAGTCTGCACCCATCCCGCTCGCCTGGGAACCTTGCCCGGGAAATACCCATGCTGTTTTAGTCATTTTTCCGGTAATCTGCTAATTGGTGGTTGCTAATTGGTGATTGCAAAAATTCTTTGTTTCCCGCTTCTAAGTTCGCTCGCTGGTATCCGCTATCTTTCGGTTAACGAACTATCTACTCGCGACTCACAATTCTAACATAATAATTGCAGTTTTTACGAACTTTATATTTTTTTTGCTACTTTAATTAAATTAATAGCAGTAACAAAATTTTCCACCTTCTAGGTGGGGAAAGTCGATCGAAGAATAGAGGATTTTCTATTTCAGGGCGCGCTTGTCAATAACACCTGCCCCGGGGGTGTGCGGCTGTGAACCTTGCCCTATGTATGGCGTGTCCAAGGATTTGTATTTTGCAAGTGTCACAGCCCCGACAATAAGCAGGGCAAGTTTACAGCCGACCGCCAAATATTACCTTCCCCATTTAAAAATCGCCGCCCCCCAAGTCAAACCTGCACCGAAACCAGCCGCAGCAATAGTATCGCCCGGTTTAACTTTACCCAGACGCACGGCTTCGTCTAAGGCAATGGGAATTGAAGCCGCTGAGGTATTGCCGTACTTTGCCAAATTGCTGATTACTTTTTCGGGGGGAATCTTTAGCCTTTGGGCAACTGCATCGAGAATCCGCTGATTGGCTTGGTGCAACAGCAGCCAGTCAATTTCTGCAGCGTTAATATTAGCCCGAAACATAGCTTTTTCTATGACTTCCGGCACTTTTTTTACGGCAAAGCGATAGATTTCTTGACCGTTCATTGTGATGGGATGAAATCCGCCAACTGCGACGCTGACGCCCTCAATTAATTCTTTTGACTCGGCTTTGTAAGCCAAATTGAGAGACGAATTTTGCGTGCCGTCGCTGCGAATTTCAAATCCCAAAAAGGAATCGACTTCTGAAGCTTGTAATACCACAGCACCTGCACCGTCTCCAAAGAGAATGCAAGTACCCCGATCCGACCAATTCACCCACCGAGATAAAATATCGGCTCCGATCAGCAAAACATTTTGATAAACCCCTGTCCGAATGAACTGCGAGGCTGTAACTAAACCAAAAACAAAGCCCGAACAAGCTGCTGTCAAATCAAAAGCCACTGCTTTTGTCGCGCCCAACTGATATTGAATTTTACTGGCAGTGCCAAACAAATCGTCAGGAGTTGAGGTGGCCAAAATAATCAAATCGATATCTGTCGGCGAAATTCCTGCCATTGCGATCGCCTGAAGCGATGCCTCCGAGGCTAAATCGCACAAAGAAGTGCGATCGTCTGCCAGCCTGCGGGAGCGAATGCCCGTCCGCGCCCCAATCCACTCGTCAGAAGTTTCTACTATCTGACTCAAACCGTTATTATCCAGCGAAACCTGCGGTGTACAAGAACCGCTACCCGTGACGGCAATGCCGAACCCTGATTGCTGCAACATTCCTCTCCATTTATGAGCTATCGATCGAGGAATTAAAAATTAAAAACTACCAATTAAAATTATTTTTTAAACTGCTGGAATTACTTTTTTTAAGCAAAACAGTGGGTTTAAGCTGACATTTTTAATTTTACATTTTTAATTTTTAATTCCTACTTACTGCCTCTAATTCACAGCTTCTTGTTCCATAGCGCTTTGGTGATTGGACGATCGAATTCGCTCCAGCACTTGGTTGTCAATAGCCTCCTTCGCCAAACGAATGGCATTAAAAATCGAGCCAGCTTGAGACGAACCGTGGCTGATAATGCAAACTCCAGCAACGCCCAATAGCAAACCGCCGCCGTGTTCAACGTGGTCTACCCGCTGCTTAAATCCTTGCAAGCTTTTTTGCAGCAGAGGATCGTTAATTTGATGTTGGAGTCCTTTGACTAATTCTTCCTTCAGCACTTGCACGACGACTTCGCCCACCGCTTCGGCAAACTTCAACAACACGTTGCCGACAAACCCGTCGCAGACAATCACGTCGAATTTCCCCGACAGCACGTCGCGGCCTTCGGCATTGCCCACAAAAGGAATGTTCGGATTGTCCACCAATAACTGGTGAGTCCGCACTGCCGCGTCGTTGCCTTTTGAAGGTTCTTCGCCAATGTTGAGCAGGCCGATTTTAGGTTCGGCGACGCCCAGCACGCACTGGCTGTAAATAGTTCCCATAAGAGCGAACTGCTCCAAAAATTTGGGGCGGCAGTCCACATTAGCGCCGACATCGAGAATGAGTACAGAGGTGCCCGCTACCATTGTCGGTAAAACCGCACCGATCGCAGGGCGATCGATTCCGGGGAGCCGCCCCAACCTCAGCAGGGCAGCAGCCATTGCCGCGCCGGAGTGACCGGCGGACACCACAGCATCAGCTTGCTGCTGCTTTACCAAGTTCATCGCTACGTTAATCGAAGCGTTGGGCTTGCGTTTGAGGGCACTCAAAGGTTCTTCGTGCATTTCCACCGCTCCTTCAGAAGGAACGATTTCTAGCTGACCTGTAGAGACGCGGCCGATCGCGTCTTGTTGCCGGAGCGAGTCTTCTATTTGCTGCGGGTCGCCCACGAGCAAAATCTCTACGCCTAATTCTTCTTGTGCCTTAAGCGCTCCAGCTACAACTTCGGCGGGGGCATGATCCCCGCCCATAGCGTCTATTGCAATTCTTGCGCGTGTCGATCCCATTGACCAATGTTTGAGAAACACTAAAAATTCTACCAGGAAGTCAGGAGCGTGAATCCAGAAGTCTGAATAAAGAACTAAAATCCGCTCGCAACGGCGATCGGACAATTCTCATTTCCGACTACTCTGATAGAACTTGTTTTGTCACTACTTTACTATTTTTGACTGCAAATTGAAAAAATCAATGCAATAGTTTACATGACTTTAGGAGTAAAAAATGCTGGATTTATTTAGCTCAGGGATGATGTCTCTGTGGCTGGACATGGCTGGGGTACGCAGTGTCGGGCCTAATGCTGCGTCAGTGCTGGCTTGGAGGGGAGGGATACCCGGGTTAGTGGTGGCCGAAGATTTGGCTTTTGGGGGAATAGATGCGGCAAATCCAGACTTGCCAGCAGAAGCGACGGTGCGGGAATATTTAAAAGATTTGAAAGACAAGAACCTGATTGATGGAAATCAGGGAATTTGGGTGCAAGCGGGAATGGTGCCGCTGGTAAGTCAGCAGGGCAAGACGCTGATGCCTGGGGCTTCCCTGACTAAGATTGCTACTTCTCTGGCGTCCCTGGAGACTTGGGGCCCGGATTATCAGTTTGAAACGCGGTTCCGAGCAACGGGGCCGATTAGCAATGGTGTATTGCAGGGAGATTTGGTGGTCAGCGGCGGGGGCGATCCGCTGTTTGTGTGGGAGGAGGCGATCGCCGTTGGCAATGCTCTCAATCAAATGGGGATCGAGCGCGTGGCGGGGAATTTGGTGGTGACAGGCAATTTCCGCATGAATTACCAGTCCGATCCTTTGGTGGCGGGGGACATATTGCGGCAAGCCCTCGACGGGAGCAGTTGGCCACAGGATGTGGTGGCAATGTATTCTAAGATGGCTCCGGGAACTAGAAAGCCGCAAGTAACGGTTGCCGGCAGCGTCATTGCTGAGAAATTTGTGAGTTCGGGGCATTTGCTGCTGAAACGCCGATCGCTTCCTTTAGCCGAAATTCTCAAGCAGATGAACGTCCACAGCGATAATGAAATAGCTCAGATGCTGGCCGACGATTTGGGCGGGGCAAAAATAGTGCAGCAGCAAGCGACTTGGGCTGCGGGGGTGCCGGAGGAGGAACTTCAATTAGTTAACGGTTCGGGATTGGGAGTGGAAAATCAGATGTCTCCGAGGGCGGCTTGTGGGATGATGCAGGCGATCGGGCGCAACCTTCAGACTACTGGGCTGACGATTGCTGACTTGTTTCCGGTGTCCGGGCGCGATAAAGGAACTTTGGAATACCGACACATTCCGCCGTCGGCTGTGGTGAAAACTGGTACTTTGGACACGGTGATTGCTTTGGCTGGAGCCATACCCACGCGCGATCGGGGTTTAGTTTGGTTTGCAATTATTAATCGCGGCACCGATTGGGACTCTTTGAGAGCGCAGCAGGATATATTTTTGCAAAAATTGGTGCAGCAGTGGGGAACAGCATCGATTTTGCCACTAGCAATTACACCGCACATTGACGGCGCCAGACCTGCCTTGGGGGCAGCAAATCGTAGCGATATTTTGGTCGGAGGTTAAGAAATACGGGTTGAGTTGGGGTTCGGGGAAGGAGCATTGACAAAATAGCTTAGAATTGGAACAAGACTATTGTGCAAGAAGATGATCAAACTGCGATTGAAGAGATACGGGAAAAAACGCGAGACAAGCTACCGGATTGTAGCGATGAACAGTTCTACTCGCCGCGACGGCCGTCCCCTAGAAGAGCTCGGCTATTACAACCCCAGAAATAACGAAACCAGGCTGGATGTTCCAGCGATTGTCAAGCGCCTGCAAGAAGGCGCTCAGCCAACTGACACCGTGCGTGACATCCTGAGAAAAGCCCATGTATTTGAACAAGTCGGAGCCGGAGCCAACGTTGAATCCAGCACAGCAACAGTCAGCTAGTCCCAACTATGCTGGACTGGTTAAGTTTTTAATTGGGCCTTTTTTAGAGACCCCAGGCTCTTTGCGGGTTGATTGCGAACTGCACCCGCGCCAATCGCGGGTCTGGGTTAGGCTTGCTTTTGAAGATCCCGACAAAGGCCGGGTTTACGGTAGGGGCGGACGCAATATTCAGGCCATTAGAACTACCCTCGAAGCGGTGGCGCAGACGGCGGGTCAGTCCCTCTACTTAGATATATACGATGGTGAAGCGGGCGATCGCGGATCTGGCCCGCCCAGGGGCGATCGCGATCGCCCGGATCGCGACCGCCCGGATCGCGACCGCCCGGATCGCGACCGCCCAGATCGTGGCTCGCGGGAGCCGCGAGGCGACTTCCGACCCCGGACGCCTCCTCCGTCGCCGAGTCCCTTAGCTAGCAGAACTCCGAGAGAACAACCTCGCCGTACTAACACACCTACGTTTAGAACGAGCAGAAATACTCCCGGTTATTAACTAACTGCATAGCCCAGAAAGAATTTTAGATTTTAGATGGCCTGTTGTAGACTTTGTATTACAAGCCCTGTTTGGTTTGAAATTGCCGGTTTTGCGATCGGAAACAAATGTAAAATTTAAAATTTCAAATGTCAGCGGCATCAGGTTAATCTAAAATCTAAAATTTCAAATCTAAAATCTAAAATTGCCTGACTTAATAGAAGGGAGATTTGATTTGTGCCTCAAGCACCAAACTCATTTGGGAGCTAAATCTAAAAGACGCCTTAGATACTAGGTTTTACCTAGTAACGGGCGTCTTTTTGTTCGCAAATAGTGACTGGTTTAACGTTGATTTGTTAAGTTTTAATTGCTTATTTGGAGGAGCTTATGTTGGCATGAATGAAAAACTAACCATAGAGTTACCGAGCGCTCAAAGCGCAATGTCGCTGGCCGGTAATCAAGAAGAAAACCTGAAAATGATCTCTAAGCAAACCGGTGCTACCCTGGTAATGCGAGGGCAAGAACTGCTGATTTCCGGCACAAAAAGTCAAGTAGAATTGTGTCATAAATTAGTGCGATCGCTCTCCGACTATTGGAAATCCGGCAAAAATATTACCGGAGTTGAAATCCAGACGGCGCGCCAAGCTTTGGATACCAACCGCCAAGGCGATTTACAAGACTTGCAGCGAGACGTTCTCGCCAGAACCCGCCGCGGCGAAGAAATTAGAGCCAAAACCTTCAAGCAGCGGCAATACGTCCAAGCAGTACGCACGCACGACCTGACATTTTGCATTGGCCCCGCTGGTACCGGCAAAACATTTCTAGCAGCTATTTTCGCCGTGCAAGCGCTGTTGAGCAAGCAGTACGAACGGCTGATTTTAACCAGACCAGCCGTCGAAGCTGGCGAAAAATTAGGGTTTTTGCCGGGAGATTTGCAGCAAAAAGTCGATCCATATTTGCGCCCGCTTTACGACGCCCTGCAAGAAATGATCGACCCTGAAAAAATGGCCGATTTAATGGAAAGAGGCTTGATCGAAGTAGCTCCCTTAGCTTATATGCGGGGGCGCACTCTCAGCAATGCTTTCGTAATTTTGGACGAAGCTCAAAATACGACGCCAGCTCAGATGAAAATGGTGTTGACTCGTCTGGGCTTTCGATCGAGAATGGTCGTAACGGGTGATATCACTCAAACAGATTTGCCGCCCAACCAACAGTCGGGATTGTCAGTTGCCCAAAATATTCTGCGTAACGTTGAGGGCATTGCTTTCTGTGAATTTTCTCAGGCGGATGTGGTACGACATCCGCTAGTGCAGCGGATTGTCGCTGCTTACGAACTGCACGAAACATGAAGGAAGAAGGAATAAGGAAGGCTTTAGTTATCTACGAGAGAAGGAAAGCTTTAGTTATCTACGAGAGAAGGGAGAAGGAAGAATTATCCTTTTTTCTCTAATTCTTTTTCCTAATTCCCAACTACCATTTTCTTCTTATCGATTTAATCCCAAATCCACAATCCACAATCCAAAATTGATATGACTGCGACTCTGAAAGAATTCTTGGAAGCTTGCGAACAATTGGGAACGCTGCGTTTAATCGTGACTAGCAGCGCGGCTGTGCTGGAAGTGCGCGGTTCAATTCACAAGCTGTTTTATGCGGAGTTGCCGAAGGGTAAGTATGCCAATATGCACGCCGAAATATTTGAGTTTCACCTGAATATGGACAAAATCAAACAGGTGAAGTTTGAAACTGGCGAGGCGAAAAGAGGCAATTTTACTACTTATGCAATCCGTTTTCTGGACGAACAAAATGATGCTGCTTTGAGCGCGTTTTTGCAGTGGGGAAAGCCCGGGGAATACGAACGGGGACAGGTGGAAAACTGGCACCAATTGAAGGAGAAATACGGAGAGGTGTGGGAACCCGCACCTGTTGAGACGCTTTAAAACATAGGCTTTTCCACCTTTAAATTGCATAGTGGGGGCGGGAGAGCGTGCCCAACCCCTACTCCCCACAAGCAGAACATTTATTTTTGTGCAACAGGCATCTTGCCTGTTTATGAAAAGGGTATAAAATATGATGTTTAACTGATTTGTTGGCCAATTTTTGAATTAATGAACCGCAGAGGGCGCAGAGAACGCAGAGAAGAGATAAAGAAGAGAAAGAGAGACAGAAGGTTAGTTGTTTGAATGTAATGTGGTATGAAGGTAATTTGGAGTTTTTGTCTGGTTTTGGCGGTACTGCTGTGGGGTGGCGGTGCGAGGGCGGGGGTTTTGGGCGATCGCATATCAAGTTTTCCGAATTGGGAAAGCAAGCCTCCTATCGCTGTAGCTAAGGGAGATTTGGTATATCCCGACTGGATGGCGGGGAATTGGAATGTTGCTAGCACTTTGGTGGATTTAGCGGCTCCTTTAGCGCCAAATATTGTCACGCCAGGATTTGAAAGCAACCGCCAATATTTGCAGCAGCCCGTATTATTTAAAGTGCGATTTCAACCGGAAAAAAATATTGGTTTTATTTATAAAAATACATCTAAAAAAGCTACAAAGATTGTAGCCGATCGCACTTTTAACGGTTTGAACATTGCCAAGGCTTATTTAGGCGATGGTGGCGTACTTTCGGTGAAAGTCGATCCGACCAATCCCAACCGCCAAATTACTGTTTTGAAAGGGGAACGCCAATTAATTTCGATTGTTACCAGTCGGGGAACTAAGACGCCGAATCCTTGCGAGTTTGTGTCTACAGAGATTTCTCAGCAGATTTTTCGGGGAGAGTCTGATATTTATTTAAACGAGGTGGAAACAACAACGGCTTATCAAGTTGTTGGAGGCGGGAAAAATGGCCATTCTGCGAGTAAAAGAATTGAGGCGGATCAGGTGACAGCGATTTATTTGTCGCCGCAAGACCCGGATTATTTTGCTGCTGGAGGGCATCCTGTGGCTTTGTATCGATATCGCTTGGAATTATTGCCGGGAGAATAAGCTAAGAAGAACGACAAAAATTATTGATATAGTTATAAAGTTCGCGAAATAACGGACATTTTTTTTGAACTTCATTCGGATCGATTGCCATCAAGAGCGAAGGTGTATGGTATCCTTTAGAAAAGCGTGCTTTATCGCGATCGACTTCATCTTGAACACTTGACTCAATTAAAGCTTCTGATAGTTTTTCTCGACAGCAATCTCTTTTTGAATCATATTCACTAAATGATTCTGGAGGATCAAAAGAAAGTTTTCTTTGTGTACTTAGCCACCAACGCACCCGTTCATGTCTGCCTCTAAAATCTGAATGTTTAGCTATTGAATTATTCCAATCAGCAATAATAATCCAAGCTTCGATTTCCGGCGCTGCCAACCCAACAAATTTTTCGAGGTCAGCACATTCTGGTATTTTTGATATGACTGTAGATTTTTATAATTATTTGGTTGTCAAAAATCGAATAATTGGTTGATTCATACGAGCGCTCGGGTTATACTTCAGAAAGTTAGGGCAGGCAAGATGCCTACCCTACAAAGGTAAAAAAATATTTTTTTACCTTTTAACTCTCGAATTTCGGATTAGCCGTTACTGAACAAACTTCTTGAATGCCAGTGTCACGTTGTGACCGCCAAATCCAAAGGAATTCGACAGCGCCACATCAACTTTTAGATCGCGGCTTGTATGAGGAACATAATCCAAATCGCACTCAGGATCGGGATTTTCCAGATTAATTGTCGGCGGGATTTTGTCATTGGCGATCGACATTACCGTCGCCACCGCCTCAATTCCCCCAGAACCGCCCAAAAGATGGCCGGTCATCGACTTGGTAGAACTAATTGCTATTTTGTAAGCATGGTCTCCCAAAGTCTTTTTAATCGCTTTCGTTTCCGTAGAATCGTTGGGAAGCGTACTCGTGCCGTGAGCGTTGATATAGCTCACTTGATCCGGCGTCAAACCCGCATCCTTGAGCGCTAAAGCTATCGCCCGCGACGCACCTTCCCCCCCCGGTACCGGAGAAGTCATGTGATACGCATCGCAAGTTGAACCGTAGCCGACGATTTCTGCGTAAATCTTCGCGCCACGCGCCAGAGCGTATTCCATTTCTTCTAGAATCAGAACGCCAGCACCTTCGCCGACGACAAAACCATCACGATCGCGATCGAACGGACGAGAAGCATGGGTCGGGTCATCGTTGCGAGTCGAAAGCGCCCTCGCCGCAGCAAAACCAGCCACGCACAAAGGTGTCACCGCAGCTTCCGTACCGCCACAAATCATTGCTTGGGCGTAACCACCCTGAACTAAGCGAAACGCATCGCCCACGGCATTTGACCCGGCAGCGCAGGCCGTCACCGTGCAAGAGTTTGGCCCCTTAGCCCCCGTGTGAATCGCCGTCAGCCCCGCGGCCATATTCGCAATCATCATGGGAATCATAAACGGGCTGCATCGATCGGGGCCGCGAGTTAGATAGATCTCTTGCTGCTCTTCCAAAACCTTCAGGCCACCAATGCCAGTGCCAAGAATGACACCCACCTGTTCTGCGTTCAGGTCGTTAATCTCAAACTTTGCATCAGCAATAGCTTGTTTGCTCGCTGACACCCCAAATTGAGCAAAGCGATCCATGCGCTTTGCTTCCTTGCGCTCTAAATAGTCGTGTGGGTCGAAACCCTTCACCTCTGCGGCAAAGCGGCAGTCGTGCCGCGACGGGTCGAATAAGGTGATCGGGCCTATACCATTCTTCCCGGCAAGCAACCCGTCCCAATATTCGGACAAGGTATTGCCGATCGGTGTAATCGCGCCGAGACCCGTGATAACAACGCGCTTACGCTCTAAATTTGTCATGATTTCAGTTTCAAAAAATTAAACACCCAGAACGCAGAACAAAAGAGGAGTTGCCAGTTTTCTAACTTCTCTCCTCTTAGGGGAAAAGACAGGTATTTTATGCTTTTGGAGCTGCAAGTTTGCTGCTGATGAAATCTACAGAAGCTTGAACCGTAGTAATTCCTTCGGCTGCTTCGTCGGGAATTTCAATATCAAACTCTTCTTCCAAAGCCATGACCAGCTCTACAGTATCTAAGGAATCTGCTCCTAAATCGTTAGCAAAGTTGGCTTCGGGCTTGACTTCGCTCTTATCGACTTCCAGTTGCTCTGCCACAATTTTCTGGACTCTAGCAAAAATGTCGTCTTGGCTCATAACATCGTGTCCTCATTGGTTGCTGCGTATCTAATCTTATCCGAAAGGGGGATCTGCAGGAGAAAGGCTGGCCGCTTTTCTAAGTGACACGGGCCAGCGACAATTGGGACACTGACGATCGCAGCAACTCTAGGACTAAGGCAAAAAAAAACCCAATAGCCCAAAATCAATCATCTCCTTTAGCCACCTGATAACGTTGAGGAACCGGATTTTTGGTCGATGGTGCGTCAGTCATCAACTCAAAATGCTTCAGAAAAGCTGACAATTAGCTCCTAGCTAGGCGGTGATTACGTTAATTATAAAGAGGGAAAACTAAGCAGGAAGCCTCCCGACTTCGATGGCTCAAGTTTCTTTTCCCGAACCTTGTGTCCCCAGCAGAAACGACTATGCCATCCCAAACTCTCAGATATGCTTACTTTCCCGGTTGCGTTGCCCAAGGGGCTGCCCGCGAACTTTACCTGTCTACCCAAGCCCTCACTCAAGCGTTGGGGATTGAACTGGTGGAACTCAAAAAAGCTTCTTGCTGCGGTTCTGGCACTTTCAAGGAAGATTCGCAGTTACTCGAAGATACTGTCAACGCTCGCAATATTGCTTTGGCTGAGGAACTGAATCTGCCTTTGCTGACGCATTGCAGCACTTGTCAAGGCGTAATTGGTCATGTGGACGATCGCCTCAAGGATTGCCAAAAAACCGATCCCAACTACATAGAAAAAGTCAACGGTTTACTCAAAAAACAAGGCTGTTCGCCTTATCAAGGCAGTACCGAGGTGAAACATCTGTTGTGGGCGATCGTTGCCGATTACGGAGTCGACGAGGTGCAGAAGCGAGTCACCCGCAAGCTTTCGGGCTTGAAGTGCGCGTCTTTTTACGGATGCTACCTGCTGCGAGCTCAGGATAAGCTGCTTTACGATGACCCGCACCAACCCGAATCGATGGAAAATGTGTTTCGGGCGATCGGGGCAACTCCGGTTTACTATCGAGGGCGGACGCAGTGCTGCGGCTGGCCGTTGGCGAGTTATGCCACTAACCAATCTTTTCAGATGGCAGGCAAACATATTCAAGATGCTCTTGACAATGGCGCTGATTGTATGGTAACGCCTTGTCCCCTTTGTCACTTGAATTTGGATTCGCGACAGCCGGAGGTGGAAAAAGTAATCGGGCGCAAATTGAGTTTGCCGGTGTTGCATTTGTCGCAATTGGTGGCTTTGGCTTTGGGTGTGGAGCCAAAAAAACTAGGGCTCGATCGACATATTGTTTCAACTAAGCCCGTGTTAGAAAAATTAGGCTTTTAGTCGATCGATTTGCGCCGCTTTGTAGTAAGGACTTTAGTCCTTTCTAATATCCAATCCAGGTTTGTAGTAAGGATTTTGGTTCTTTCTAAGATGCAATCCCGTTAGATCGGAATTATACCCGAATGCTAGCGGGAAGCTCGATCGCGCTCATACATTCTTGAGCTGATAGAAGATGCCAGCCAAAATTTGTCCTTTTGTGCGGATAGGTAGTCTAGTCTTCTTCTTGTGGGGCAACAATAGCGCTGCGGAGTTCTGACTCTTTGTCGGTTAAGCTGCTGGACTATCCCATTTATTCCCGATCTTAGCTCCTTATCAGACATCCCAAATTGGTTTTTTAAGCTATTGACACCACCAAAAGATGAAGCTGTCTAACGGCGGGGGCTTCAACCGAGGGCGTTACAAGGGGGCTACACAACTGATAACCTGTGCCTCAGTTCCTTTGTCAGCCCTTGTTTGACTGCGATTGTTAGAGCGCATTCGATAGCCGGATTTACACTCAATAGCAAGTGTGGTGGTTGGTAGGTTAATATGCAGATAACAGAAACAGAAGTTGTATACCATTACACAAAATAGTTTTTTAACACTTCCTAACTGGCTAGCTCTTGACAAGGAATAAGGAATGAAACGAAACCCAGTAAATCTCACACGTTCGGTATTGCTATGGGCAATGCTAGGAATAATTTGTGGTTTGTTTGCTGCAACTTATTGGATGTTTTTGTCTTACATAATGCAGGGATTTGAATATTTTAGTGGAGTTTCTCTACTAATTATTATGCCCCTTGCTGGTTTGCTCATCGGTTTGCTCATTCATTGGCTGGGAAATCCTGGCGAAATAGGGTTGATTATTGACAATATTCATCTCAATGGTGGGCGGTTACCAATGAACGAGAATCCTTCGATGATTCTGTCGTCGCTAATCAGTATTGCAAGTGGAGGCAGTGCTGGTCCAGAAGCACCAATGGTGCAAGTAACAGGTTCAATTGGTACTTGGTTGGCCGATCGCTTTAAATTGACTGGAGAGGCACTACGAACTTTGAGTATTGCTGGCATGGCATCTGGTTTTACAGTTTTGTTCGGTGCTCCTTTGGGTGGTACTTTTTTTGCTTTAGAAATCCTGCACCATCAGAATGTTGTGGAGTATTTTGAAGCCATATTGCCTGCGGTCGTGGCAAGTTGTGCAAGTTACACCATCTTTGTAGGAATTACCCAGCTTGGAATTGGCCCTACCTGGCATTTTCCTCAATACAATGTGGACAGCCTTTATGACTTTGCCGCAGCGATGGCTTATGGAATCGTAGGGGCAATTATGGGGTGGTTTTTTATCGCTGTATTTCGCAGTGTTGGTCGCTTGTTTGATTCAATACGCAGTCCCATCTATGTGCGAACTACTTTAGCTGGGCTAGCACTGGGTGTTTTATCAGCTTTATTTCCGCTCACTCGTTTCTTTGGCGAACATCAAATTGAAAAAATTGTTGAGGGAAACTTTTCTTTGGGATTTGTCTTAACTTTAGTTATTGCTAAAGTGTTTGCCATTAGTACGACCGTAAATGGAGGCTGGCGGGGGGGGATTATCATCCCACTCTTTTTTATAGGAGCCTGTTTAGGAAAGGCAATCGCTATCATTAATCCCGCATCCAACGAGACTTTGGCAATGATTTGTGTAATGGCTGCTCTGAATTCAACAGTTACTCGGACTCCAATTAGTACAACTCTGCTACTCGCCAAATTAACAGGATTTAGCACTTTTACACCGATTCTCTTCGCTAGTCTCGTGGGTTTCTTCTTGGCTCCCCGATCTCCCTTCATTACCTCACAGCGTAAAATTGATTGACAAACGCCTAGAAATCCTCTAATAGCTTCGTGTAGCCGTAAAAAATACGTGCAATTTGCGAGTGTCGAGTCTCAAGGCTTCTGCCATTACAAATGCACCAATGGCATCAAACAACATCTAGCCGTTGATACCAGTCAGCTTGCTGTTTTTTATCCATTGCACATTTTGCACCATTCTTAAGAACAGGCAAGATGCCTGTTCCACAACAAGTGCATTTTATTGTGGGGTGGGCAGGAGAGCCCGCCCATAGAAGGGTTATTGATAATGGTGCAATATCTCAGATCCCTTGCACAAAAACCAGTGTGTTCGAGGACTGTGGCTTGATGAAATGTTGATTCACCACTGCGATTACTTTCACACTCGGGCTCGTTAATATTCCGAAGACGATCGTTCTGCAAGGGCAAGGGCAAGGGGTATCACCCGGCTCGGCTCATCCCAGAGAAAGTAAAAACTCTATCCCCAGATTATGACCCAGATCCGGTTTAAACTCGCACGGAAACTAACGAAAGCCGAAAAAATGGCGCTGGAGGGGAAAACTGGATTTGTCGTGGTGGCAATTCGCGCTCGTGATTGAACGGTCAAATCCTTGGATGTAAAGCTGTAAGAGTTTAGTCAAGCACTTTGAGCAGACTCTCACCAATGTCACTGCGAAACTCAATTTGTATTTCATAAGGCTGATGCTGAAACGGTTGGCGAATGATTGAGATCCCAAATGGGTTCTATCAGAGTCCCAGCGTGAATAACTGTGAAGTTTTGTCGCTTTTTCGCGAAGTGCTTCCAGGCACTGCGGTAGACTAACCTTTAATTCTCTGTGCAGGCTATAGCGGTGGCATCTCGCCGTCAAATCTGTTAATTCGCAGAGCAAGCAAATTTTTAGTGACTCGTTGGGAGCCTTTATTCAATGTCTCATTCAGTCAAAATTTACGATACTTGCATCGGCTGCACTCAATGCGTCCGCGCTTGTCCGACTGACGTTTTGGAGATGGTGCCCTGGGATGGCTGCAAAGCAGCTCAGATTGCCTCTTCTCCCCGCACCGAAGACTGTGTAGGCTGCAAGCGTTGCGAAACTGCTTGCCCTACCGATTTTCTCAGCATCCGGGTTTACCTGGGAGCCGAAACCACTCGCAGTATGGGTCTAGCTTACTAAAAATCGATCGACACGCCGATCGAATTAGGGGCACAAAAGAGGGGGCAATTAAATTGCCCCCTCTTTTTTTGTCGCGGAATCTGCATTCTGGGGCCGGAAGAAGGTAAAAATGATAAAACTTGAGTTTTATTGCGATCGCTAAGCAGGAGTAGTACGTTAAATGTGCGGAATCGTTGGCTATATCGGCACGCAAGCAGCAAGCGAGATTTTGCTAGCAGGATTGGAGAAACTAGAATACCGGGGCTACGATTCAGCGGGCCTCGCTACCATCTCCGAAGGAGAAATTACCTGCATCCGAGCAAAGGGCAAATTGCACAACCTCCGGGAAAAGTTAGCAGAGATAGACTCTCCCGCTCCCATCGGCATCGGACACACCCGCTGGGCAACTCACGGCAAACCAGAAGAATATAACGCTCACCCTCACATGGATAATAGCGGGCGAATTGCGGTAGTTCAAAATGGAATTGTCGAAAATTATCGCGAGTTGCGGAAAGAATTGAAAGCAAAGGGACATAAATTTGTCTCGGATACGGATACAGAAGTTATTCCTCATTTAATAGCTGAACTTTTGAAAGAAGCAAGAAGGGAGAACGAAGAAGGAAAAGATAAAAAAACTGAAAAAATTGCTGATTTATCGTTTTTGGAAACTGTTTTAAAGGCGGTAAATAAATTAGAAGGAGCTTTTGCGATCGCCGTTATCTGTGCAGATTTTCCCGAGGAAATAATTGTCGCCAGACAGCAAGCTCCTTTGGTGATTGGCTTTGGTGCAGGCGAATTTTTCTGCGCTTCCGACACGCCGGCATTAGTATCTCAAACCCGCACTGTTTTGTCCTTGGAAAATGGCGAATTAGCAAGGCTAACTCCGATGGGAGTCGAAGTTTACAGCTTTGCAGGAGAAAGGCTGAAAAAAAGCCCGCGCATCCTTGGTTGGAGTCCGGTTTTAGTCGAAAAACAAGGCTTCAAACACTTCATGCACAAGGAGATTTATGAACAGCCAGCCGTAGTCCGAGCTTGTTTGGAGGCTTATTTAGACAGCGATTGGCAGCCAGGAAATCCGCGCTCTCCCATCAATCTTAACTTGCCCAAGGAACTTTGCACCGATGTCGAACAAATTTCAATTCTCGCCTGCGGAACGAGCTGGCACGCTTCGCTAATTGGCAAATATTTGTTGGAACAATTAGCTAATATTCCCACTGCCGTGCAGTACGCTTCTGAATACCGCTACGCGCCCGCACCGCTGACAGCAAATACTTTAACTATTGGGGTAACACAGTCGGGAGAAACGGCGGACACACTGGCTGCTTTGGGGATGGAACAGCAGCGCCGCGCCGGTTTTACCGATAAATTTCGGGCGAGAATGTTAGGCATTACTAACAGAACAGAAAGTTCGATCGCCCACATGATGCCGCAGGTAATCAACACCCATGCTGGTATAGAAGTCGGCGTTGCTGCGACTAAAACTTTTGTGACTCAGTTGATGGCATTCTATTTCTTAGCTTTGGATTTGGCGCACCAGCGGCAAACAATCAGCACGGAGAGATTGGCAGAAATTATTGCTGGTTTGCGCCAGTTGCCGGCCGAAATTGAGAAGTTTTTGGAGATTCAAGAACAGTATGTGGAGGAATTGTCCCACCAGTTTACAGACACCCAAGATTTTATTTTTTTGGGGCGGGGAATTAACTTTCCGATTGCTTTGGAAGGGGCGCTGAAACTGAAGGAAATTAGCTACATTCACGCCGAAGGATATCCGGCGGGAGAGATGAAACACGGTCCGATCGCCCTTTTGGATGCGAAAGTGCCTGTAGTGGCGATCGCCATGCCAGGAAGCGTCTACGAAAAAGTGCTTTCCAACGCTCAAGAAGCGAAGGCGCGCGACGCCCGTTTAATTGGTGTTACGCCGAAGCAAGGTGTGGCGGAAGCCGATATTTTTGACCACATTTTGCCGGTGCCTTTGGTGGATGAATTGTTGTCACCGATTGTGACAGTGATTCCCTTGCAATTATTGGCTTATCACATTGCGGCGCGTCGGGGTTTGGATGTGGATCAGCCACGAAATTTGGCGAAGTCGGTGACGGTAGAATAAAGGAAGTCATTAGTCAGTAGTCATTGTATTCTGAAAATAAAGTTGTACACTACCTCAGACTCCTTACTGATCAAGGGTTTTGGTATCTGGTGTACAACTTTAGGCGTAAAGTTTTGTACGAGATATCAACGCTTTCGAGCGTTTTCGGTGTACAACTTTATTTTGCATACACAGTCATTAGTCATTAGTGGGTTGTTGGTTGTTGGTTGTTCGTTCTAATAACCAATAACCAATAACCGATGCCCGATGCGCGATGCCCGATGCCCGATCGTCTATTCCCTCTGGCTGACTCCGCAAATTGCGGCTAACAGCAACCAGCTTGTAGTATTGAGTCGAAAATCAAACAGCGTCACATCTACAGTGTTAAAAAGCGTACAGGCGGCGAAGGCTAATAAATAACTGAAAAAAATTAGGCGGTCGGCCGCTCTTACATCTTCATAAGCAACCTGGTTTGTGATAGGAACTCTAGATTTTTTATGAAGAAATAAAGCATTTTTTGCTACTTCCTGTGTTGCTATTTTCTCGTGTTTAATATCCCCACGAAAAAGAGGCCAATTCGCCAGCAGCAAAACACCCCTAGCCAAAACCCAACCAACTAAACTAAACAAAAAAAGCGTTGCGGGTATTCCCGTTTCCGCAGTCAACATCAGTATCAAACTGTGAGGATGACCGAGCCATTCTTGCATCTGAGCTTGATAGAGAGGCGTAAAATTTCGCAGTCCCCAACCAGTCCAAGGACGCTGCTGAGTCATAGACCAAGCAAATTCCCACTGAGTTTTTCTTAAAGTAGCAGTCGGCCGATTTGGGAACATCTCGTCGGTGAGTCTAGCCCAAAAGAAAGCCGGAACAATTCTTCGTAAAGATTGCCGCAGTGGTTCCGGGCCAAAGGCAGACAAAAAAATTGTGCTAGCCACACTCAAAACCGCAGCTAATAATTTTTTATAACCCGCATAAAATGCAAAAGCCAAAACTGCCAAAACAGCCATTACCCAAGCATTGCGAGAATTAGTAAAAATCAAAGCAACAGCATTTCCGATCGCTGCACAACTTAAAAATAGGAATTGGGCATTGGGAATTGGGAATTGGGCATTGGGAATTGGGGATTGGTGACGGCTGACAACTCCCAACTGACAACTCCCAACTGACAACTGACAACTGACTTCTTCCATCCACAGTCCCAGTGCTAAAATAAAAGCAATTGTCAGATAGCAAGCTAAAATATTAGCGTACATAAATACAGAAGCCATACGGCCGGGGGGATTGCCTTGGGGTGCGAGTACCCAGCCAAAAACAGGCTGCAATGGCTCGATGCCGCTCCAGCCTAAAAATTGCTGTCCCAGACCTAAAATTATCACCGGAATTGAACTAATTACAATTATCCAAGATAATTTTCGCAATTGAGCAGAAGTTTGAATTAAACTGCTGAAAGCGGCAAACAATATAAAGAACGGCAAGAAATTGTACAACCCTACAAAAGCCTCGATGCGGTTGTGGGCAAAAACCGCTGTGATGACTAGCAGCGCGCTCAGAATTGCGAATCCTCGATTCAACGGGCGGCGACTAATTTGACGGAACTTTTGCTTGCAGGTGCCGGCCAATCCCAGGAATAAACCTAAAGCTCCCAAAATCGGAATTAAGGGAAAAATCAGCATCCCCACTTGGGCGAAATTCCAAGGGATTTGCAGGCGGGGATCTGGATGTTTTTGGAGGCGAGACTTGAGATTTTCGACTGTCTGTTTGGCAGCTAATTTCAACCGATTTTTGATATTCACCCACACTCCCAATCTCAAATCTAAAATCTACAATTTACCATCGTTAAGCTAGTTCCCAAACGCATTCCGATCGCGTCAGGCGTATTTGAGCTAAGGCAAAAATGGTCGGGATAATGCGGCCGTAGTTCGTGGAAATCGATCGCCAACCCAAATCCGCTAAAAACCAAGTCCACATCACCGGGCCGACCAACGAAAATACGCTCCGCGTCGCACCGTAACGAGCCGCACTCACCGCCATACCGCGCCGCGCCGTCTGAATTGCGACATAATTTTGAAACTGGGTTGCTGCAGTTGCAGTGCCTGCAAGCACTCCTTGTTTTGCCATTTGATAGGTGGCAAAATGCAGCGCAAATTGATTGGCCATTAGTTTGAGCAGCATTGGTTTTAAGATGGAACTAACAGCTAAAGCGCTGCCACCTTTGAACAGCAAACCGAGCGGGTCTTTTTCTGCAGAAATTGGCAGGGGTTCTGAGAGTTTAGAATCAACGATCGCTCGCTGTACACGCACTGTCAGCGCTTGCTGTTCGTCTGCGGGTAAACGCTTCCACGCCCGACCCATTAAGTGCAGAAATACTTCTGCCTCTAAGTCGGTGGTTGACAACTGTCTGGGATAAGGGATTTTGAGATAGCGACAAACTTGAATTAGTGCTTGTCTGTAAGTTACTTGTTGGGTTCGCCCTCTGAGTACCGTCAACCCGTCGGCTGCAAGATAGCGAAACCGCTGTTCTACGGCGTCGAGCCATGCTTGGCGATCGCGACTTTGTACATCTATCGGTGCGGGGGTTTGCACGTAATCTAAAGGGTTAAACTTGCGGCTGAACAGAAGTTCTGTTAGTTGCTGCAATTCTTCTTCTGTTGTCAATTCGAGTGCTGCTCTGAGTTCGTCCAAAATTTTGCCCTCCCCTATTCGATTTTAGATTTTAGATTTTAGATTTTAGATTGCTGCTGATTGACAACCATGAGGATTTAGGATTTACCTACAGTGGCATTTTTTGATCGGGTCTTAATCAGGGATTCGTGCTGTCCTTTATTCTACTACTTGGTGCAGGGCGATGGCGTCGGGCCCGGCAACCTACGGCTCTTTTGAGTCATCGGTAAGGTACAAATTCAGCTCGCAGCCTTTAAGCTGATGTTTAGATTCACAAGGCTGACTGATTGATTATGTTCGACGTTGCGGTGATTGGTGCGGGTATGGCGGGGCTGAGTTGCGCTCAACGGTTGCGTCAAGCTGGTTATTCTGTGGCGGTTGTTGAGAAATCTCGCGGCGCGGGGGGACGTGTTGCTACCCGCCGCGTACAGGGTACTAGGGTCGATCACGGGGCGCGGTATCTGGAACCGCAAGGGGAGGCGGTGCAGGGGTTAATTGAGGCTTTGGTCGATCGGGATATCCTCAAACTCTGGACTGATACTGTCTGGGAATTCAGACAGGGAGAACTTTCTGCTATTCCTAATTCTTGTTATGTCGCACCTGCGGGTATGAATGCTGTGGGTAAGTATCTAGCGGAGGGTTTAGAAATTTGGTTTGGTCGCCGCGTACAAGCTATTTCGACTACAGATAACCAAATGTGGCATCTTTCCCTAGAAGTTACCGACGACAATTTAGAGATACCTAAAGAATTGATTGCTAAGGCTGTGATTGTGGCAATTCCTGCTCCTCAAGCTTTAATGTTTTTGAATTCGGAAATTGGTTTTAAACCTGATTTTCTTGACAAATTACGTTCGGTGGAGTACGACCCTTGCATTACCGTTATGGCTGGCTATCCTGCGACAAAACAGCAAGATTTAAGCAATCTAAATCCGCAGTGGGAATCTGTTTCTTTTCCCGATAATTCTGATTTAGCTTGGGTTGGTTTGGACAGCAGCAAACGGCTCGATCCGCAGCAGCCGGTGTTTGTGGTTCACAGCAGCGCAATTTTTGCAGAACGCTATTTAGAAGCTGCTGATTTGGAAACTGTCGGTCAGGAATTGCTTTCGAGAGCTGCTGAATATTTAATCCCTTGGATCAAAGAGCCGGAATGGTTGCAGGTTCACCGCTGGCGCTATGCTTTTTGTCGAAATCCTTTGCCTGTTTCTTGTTTGCCTGCTGGGAGGAATTTGCCGCTGGTTTGTGCGGGGGATTTGTGCGGGGAAGGTCAAATAGAGGGTGCTTTGCGATCGGGTTTGGCGGCGGCTAATTGGGTGAATTCTCAGTTGCAGGATTTGCCCTTAGATTCAACCCTAAATTGGTAATATGGCTAAAATGAATGTATCGATTTGGCCTCTAACGCTATGATTGCCATCCCGTCTGGGTTTAGCCCCGAAGATTACCTTGCCCTCGAACGCGATAATACCGTCCGGCATGAATATCGGCGCGGTTTGGTGTACGCGATGGCGGGAGGTAGCGATGACCACAGCCGTCTCTGTATTAATTTTATAACTGCGATTAACCTTCACCTGCGCGATGGTGACTGTCAGTTTTTTTCGGCTGATGTCAAGGTGAATTATGCGGATGCGTTCTTCTACTATCCAGATGCGTTTGTCACCTGCGATCCGCGCGATCGCTAAGATCGTTATGTGAAGCGTTATCCCAAGTTGATTGCTGAGGTGCTATCCCCTTCGACGGAAAACTTTGATCGCGGTGAGAAGTTTGAGGATTATCAACAGCTTGAATCGTTGGAAGAGTATGTTTTAATCGCGCAGAACCAGATGCGGGTGGAGTGTCGTCGTCGGGTGCAGGATGCGAGTTCCCTGCGGTGGGAAACGGTGGTTTATGAAGCAGGCGATCCGGTGATGCTGCCGAGTATTGGGCTGGAGATGCCGATCGAGGAGTTATATCGGGGTGTGAGCATACTCTGAACTCCTCAGCTTCGATCGATTGAATTGCACTAACGCTTTATTTTGGAGTAGTGGCCCTTTATCCCAATCGCTGCACCTCTTCCAGCGACATGAGAAAGCGCGTGGGCAACTTGTTCCACGTTAAACCCATTGCTAGTAGTTGGGGGATGGCATCTCGTTGTGTTTGCTCCACGCGATCGATCGACTTGCGATCGAACTGATGCTCTGTTATAGCCTAGCGATTGTCGATCGATTTGTGTATCTGAATATAGCCATCGTTCTGAAAAAATCGATCGCACGACCTACAAAAAAATGGAAAAATGGTGTTAAGTCCCACTTTTCCAAATTTTTATTTTTGTGCTGTTTCCTGCTGTTCTAAGTCTTGTTCTTGCATCTGCAATAACTCGGGTACTGTTACGAAAATGTACCCTTCATTTCTTAATCGAGCAATAATATCCGGCAAAGCTTTTACAGTTCTTGCTCGATTGCCGCCGCCGTCGTGCAGCAGCACAATGCCCCCGGAATTTGCCTGTCTCATCACGTTGTCTATCAAAGATTCCGTAAGAGTTCGCCAATCAAAAGAATCAGCAGACCACATCACAACTGCATAATCTTTCTTTTGAGCATAAGTAGCCAATCCATTGTTTAAAATGCCTCCAGGCGGGCGGAACATGGATGTTTGGACGCCGGTCAACTCCTCAATTAAGGATGAAGTGCGATCGATCTCGCGAGCGGCACCGTATTCGTTATACTGAAGGTATTCATGGTTCCAAGTGTGGTTGCCGATCGCGTGACCGGCTGCTGCAACCTGTTTGCCAATTTCAGGAGAATTTTGCAGGTATTTTCCTACCCAGAAGAATGTAGCCTTAATATTATTTTCCTTGAGAATATCTAGGATTTGTGTAGTTGTTTTGGGCCAGGGGCCGTCGTCAAATGTCAGGGCGATCGCCTTGTGCTGGGAATCGAGTTTCGCGTGACGAATGGTTGTACCTTGAAACTGATCCGGTACGGCTGATTGAAATCGGATTGCCTGCACTTGGGCTAGAGCCTGTTGGGAAAATTCTACTCGATTGGCGATCGCCTCGGAGAACTTATTAATAGTGGACATCGGCTGTTGTTCTTGGGACTGGGATACGGCCAAGACTTGCGCCTGAATCGGTTGCAAGGGCTGATTTGCCCGCAAGTTAATCGGCCATGTCACACCCAACAAAAAACTTCCTGTGGCTGCCATAAAACCAACGATGAAAGTTTTTCGCCGCCTCCACAGCAGTTTCAATTTTCTCACGTCATTCTCTCCTTCACACCTTGCACAGTTAATTTGAGATTTTATGTTGATATCAAGTTAATCCACTTAAGAGAATAATCTTAAATTGGACTGTTCTTAAAAATGCTACTGGAAATAACCGATCGCGGGGAAGTCCATCCGGATAAAAAAATTTAAGATTTGTGTGCCCGAAATCCCCTAACCCATAAAAACGTGGGATGGTTGAACTTTTTCCCCAGCCAGGGGGACGGCGCTCAAGTCGGATTCATGGCACGATATTCTTCGGGACTCAGCCTGCATCAGCCCGCGTCCCTACCTGACACTGCAAGATGTGAGTTTAACCTGAGAGGTTGCACTATTGTTAATAAGCCTTTCAAGGGCGGGTTAGAAGATTCCACCCCACAAGAAAATTTAGTCTTTGTGGGATAGACGGGAAAGCCTATTAAGCGAGAATGGTGCAAGATGTGAGTTTAACCCGATTTGATATGAGGGCGATCGCGCGCCCCCAGGCTCGTAAAATTAACTTTTAGGGCCGATTCTCTTTTTGTACAAGCCGACAATCCGATCGATAACTTCAGCAACAGTCAGATTGTCTGTTTGAATTTCCACAGCATCCGCCGCTTTACGCAAAGGTGCAACCTCGCGGGTGCTGTCCTTTTCGTCCCGTAGGGCGATGTCTTGTTCCAATTGGGCCAAGCTAATATTAGCCCGATCGGTATCTTTAAGTTCTAACAGCCGCCTGCGCGATCGCTCTTGTACCGAGGCCGTCAAAAAAATCTTTAGTTCCGCATCGGGAAACACGTTAGTGCCGATATCGCGCCCTTCTGCTATAATTCCGCCTTTTGTGCCGCAGCGCCGCTGTTCCTCCACCAGAAACTGCCGCACGGCGGGAATTGCCGCCATTTCCGAGACGCGGGATGTCACTTCCAAACTGCGAATTGCCTCGCTTACGTCTTCGCCGTTAATCTTCAACATCTTTGATGCGGGATCGAGGTTGTATTCCAAATAACTGGAACTGATTAATTCGGCGATCGCGCATTCGTCGGAAATCGGCGTGTCTGTTTTCAATGCCAGCCAAGTCAGCGCCCGATACATCGCACCGGTATCCAGATAAAACAAGTTCAAAGCAGTTGCGGCAAGGCGAGTTACGGTAGATTTGCCTGCTCCCGCCGGGCCGTCGATCGCCACAATGGGCCGGCGATTCCTGAGAATTATATTGTCAATCAAACGAGTAGAGCCCACTCTGGCGGCCACGGCTAAAAGTCCCGCTGTTTCCACAACCTGCAACGGCGTCAGAGTGTCGGAATCGACAATTTCGGCGTATTCGAGCTTTACTGCGGGTTCTTCTGCGACTGCTGCGCGGGCTGCTGCGAGTGCGGCTGCTGCGGTGCGGTCCCCTGAATAAAAAGTTTCCGAGGCTTGTTGCAGCGCGCGGTAGAGTACGGAGGCTTGCTGTTTTTGCTCTGCTGTTAAATACAGATTGCGAGAACTCATTGCCAGTCCCGACTCTTCGCGGACGATCGGACAAGCGACAATCTCTACAGGTAAGTTAAAATCAAAGACCAACTTCCGAATAATTGCTAGCTGCTGGGCGTCTTTTTGACCGAAATAAGCTTTTGTCGGCTGCACCAAACTCAAAAGTTTAGTAACAATTGCCGCGACGCCCTGAAAATGACCGGGCCTTGCTTTGCCGCACAAAACCGATGTCATCGCCGGTGGCGGCACTACTTGAGTTAAGGATGAAAGGTGAATCTCTATCTGTTTTTGGGCGGTTTGCTCTGTTTCTGCGCCGACTGCTTGGTTGCCGAACATTTCGGTTGCTGAGGGAGCAAATATGGCATCAACCCCAGCTTGTTCGCACAACAGCCGATCTTGCTCGAAATTCCGAGGATAATCTTGAAAATCTTCTGTCGGCCCAAATTGCAGCGGGTTGACAAAAATGCTGACCAGGGCGATCGCATTTTCTTGCCTTGCCCGCTGGATCAAGCTCAGATGCCCTGCGTGCAAAGCTCCCATCGTCGGCACCAAACCGACTGTCAAATGAGGTGCAGCAGACTTTTGTAAATTTAAGTAGCAGCGAAGTGCTGCAATGGTAGTAAACAGGCGCACCGGTAGAATCTCCTGAAGGCATTCTGCAGAATACAGAGTTTATTTGTCAGAATTTGTTCGACTTGACATCTTGCATCATTCTCAAGAACAGGTAAGATGCCTCTTCTACAAAGAATGGTGCAAGATGTCAGTTTTATTCTACTTTCTGCCTTCTACACTTCGGATAACTTTTGTATTCTGCCTTAAACTACCGTTCAGCGTTCAACTTTTGTTGGCTGCGGCGGTTCGATCACTTCGATTTCCACTCTCGCAACGCCGCTACTCATCATTCCCAGCACGCTGGCGGCGCCGGCGGACAAGTCAATGACCCGATCGCCGACATAGGGGCCGCGGTCATTAATGCGGACGACTACGGTGCGGCCGTTGTCGAGATTTCTCACCATGACTCTAGTTCCGAATGGCAAGTGGCGGTGGGCTGCGGTCAAATCATTTTGGTTGAAACGCTCGCCGCTGGCGCTGAGGTTGCCGTCAAATCCCGGGCCGTACCAGGAAGCCCAGCCGCTGAGGCGCACTTGAACTGGGCCCAGAGACAGTATGGGGGGTTCTGGTTGGGGTTTGCCTGCGACTTCTTCCAGGGGTGGGGCGTTGCCCAGAAGCCGGCGGAGGCGATTGGTTGCTTGCAGGGCGTCTCGGCTAAAGTCGCTGGTGGTGTCGGGGAGGATTGTTTCGGCGTTGATGTTTACCAAGTCCTCGCCGTTTGCTTGGATAATGTAGCGATCGCCTTTTTCCCACTTAACGGTAATGCTGTTGGGATCGATGTTGTTGCGGGCTAGCTGATTGAGTCTTGCTGCTAAGGTTGATGCCCGCCAAACTGAATCGAGTTCTTGATTGCTGGAGTTGCTGGCAATGTTTCCGACTTTGGGATTTTCTCTGGCGCCCGCTACTTTTGACGGACTGCTAGCACCGGCTTGGCTGTTGCCAGTTTCTCCCATTTTCGTGTTTGTTTCCGGATTGGCGTTCAGAAAGGTGATGACTGGAATGTTTCGCACGTAGACTGTCGCTGCTTGTCGCCCGTCTAACTCGTGGGGCTGGATTTTGGCGATCGAGTCTCGGGCAATTTCAGCTCTTGCTTGATACTGATACTGTCCGACTTTTTGCGCTTCGACCCGACTCGCGTTTAACTGCCGGGACGGTTGGGTGGCAATTACTTGCTCGGAAACCGGAGAGTTTTGGTTGTCGGCACCTGTTGCTTGTGCGTGACAAGAGGATGCCGTTCCTACCACAGGAACTAACAGGACAGCGAGTAGACCACCAACAAATTTTTCCTTCATACGTCCATTTTTGTGAATAGCCATTGCCAACCGAGATTGGAGGATTGGCCATTTGGCGGCGGGCGTCAAGGATTTCTCTCTTGCCCTTCGCCATTCCCCCGTGAGTCAAAGCAAAGTATCGGGGTGCGTTTTTGCTTTCATGCTTCCGCCCCAAAAAAAATTGGCGGAAACTTCCCTGACACTTGACAACTCGTGCTCGATCCGCAATTTGTGTTTTGTTCACGAACTGCAACAGACTACCACAAACTTTTGCGGTTGGGGATCGCTGCGATCGCGATTTTCACCAAATATTCATCAAATTTTCTCCAAACCCTCTATCATAAAATCCTTTAGTTACAGTGCTTACAGCCGTTTCAGTTATTCCCGAAAAATTTACAAAAATTTACAAAAATTTAGTGTCTGTTGTGGGCTGCCGAATAGCTAGTGTGAAAAAAGCTGTTTGTCAACTGTTATGGCCATAAACTAAAAATTAGAAATCGATTTGGCGGACTTATGGATTATCGAGAAGCAGGTGTGGATGTTGAAGCGGGCAGAGCTTTTGTCTCGCGCATCGGGAGTATGGTCAAGAGCACGCACAGATCGGGAGTTTTGGGCGGATTCGGCGGGTTTAGCGGGTTTTTCAGCGTTCCGGAGGGTTTAAAAGAGCCGATTATGGTTTCGGGTACTGACGGCGTTGGGACTAAGTTGAAATTGGCCCACAATCTCGATCGGCACGACACGGTAGGTATCGACTTGGTGGCGATGTGCGTCAACGACGTGCTGACATCCGGGGCCGAACCCCTCTTTTTTCTCGATTATTTAGCGACGGGAAAGTTAAATCCCGAACAATTAGCTGCGGTGGTGGCCGGGATAGCTGACGGTTGCAAGCAAGCGGGCTGTGCTTTGTTGGGCGGGGAAACGGCAGAAATGCCCGGTTTTTACCAACCGGGAGAGTACGATTTAGCTGGTTTTTGCGTGGGAATTGTCGAAAAGAGCAAATTGTTGGACGGTTCGCAGGTGCGGGTAGGAGATGTGGCTGTGGGGCTGGCGAGTTCGGGCGTACACAGCAACGGTTTTAGTTTGGTGAGAAAAATTGCGGGCGATCGGGGTTTTGATTGGAATTCCCAACCCGAAAAGTTAGGCGGCAAAAGTTTAGGAGAAGTGCTGTTAACTCCGACTACAATTTATGTTAAACCAGTCCTCGAAGCAATTAAGAGTGGTTTAGATATTCACGGCATGGCTCACATTACGGGCGGCGGTTTGCCGGAAAATTTGCCCCGCTGTTTGGGCGCAAATCAATCTGTGAAAATTGACAGCAATAGCTGGCAAAATTTACCAATTTTCCAGTGGATTGCTGAAGCTGGCCAAGTTGCCACAGCAGATATGTTCAATACCTTTAATATGGGGATTGGGTTTGTGCTGTTGCTCGATCGCACAGAAGTCGATCGGGCTGTTACATGGTTTGAATCTCAGGGAATTGGTGCGTTCGCGATCGGGGAAGTGATTGAGGGCAAAGGAGAATTGATAATGGATAATGGGTAATGGGCAATTAGTAAGAAGCAATCGCAGGGGCTGAAGATTGCTTCGCTTTGCTTTGTGCAATAACAGACAATCTGAATCTGCCTTTATCTGTGTATATCTGCGGTTAAATTTATAATTTTGAAAGTAAACGCAGAGGACGCAGAGGAGACAGAGGAAGAAAGAGAAAAAGGAATTCACAACTGATGACTTGTTGCTACAATTTTCAATGAAAGTGAAATAAGCTGTTGTGCCTTTAAATACGGTATAATTCAAAATTATTTCCGTCAAGGAGTGCAAAAATAGCCGCTCAAAAGTATCTGAATCCCAAATAAATAGAGCAACTGCAATAAGCATTAAAATAGGAACAAAAAGGAGATATTAGAGGAAAAATTATAATTTTATTATTGCTAAATAACCGAAATAATCAATCTAAAATTGCTGATTTTTTTGGTTGCACCGTAAATAAGGTGTTTCATTGGTGGATTCAGGGATATCCAGAGAATCTAGACACGTACTACTATTTTATGTCCGAAGAGAGCCTAGTGAAGCAATCTCAAATCCTGGATTTAACGCCCTTGATTACGTAAGTCCTCAATATATTGCTAATGGACTGTTTAAAGTAATTGAAGAGCTAGAGTATGTATTACATCGCCTTTCAGCGAACACCATGATTATTGCGATCGCACTTCTTCTCCTCCCTTGTTCGCAGCATTCTGTGAATGATAATTAGAGCGATAGAGTTTTTGAAATCCTCTTTAACTCACCCCAGGAACATCCTCATACTAAGCAGAGATTGGACACTGAAAATTCATCCTAGCCAACTCCAGAAATTCCCCCTATCCGTAGAAAGAAAAACCCCAACTTTCTGCCACATCGCGACGGTAACAATCCACATTCATAACTTGTTGACCGATTAATACCTATTCTTGTATGGTTGATAGCGATCGATAGTCCGCAAATTTATCTCCTCTGTCAAACACCTCAGTTGTTGGAGATAATAATTCCACTTTATATGATGTTATGTTAATTACCCATGGAAATGCTTGGTAGTAAGGAGTTTAGTCTTTATTGACTAATATTTTCCCTATTCATGACAGAATTCCTCACTACCAAGTTGATTATTTTACGGGCATAATTGATCGCTCCAAATGAGCTGATTTTGAGACAAAAATCCTGATTTATTAAGAGGGGATTAGCAATCATTAGACTTTT
The DNA here is from genome assembly GCF_036701905.1 of Microcoleus sp. MON2_D5. Taxonomy (NCBI): domain Bacteria; kingdom Bacillati; phylum Cyanobacteriota; class Cyanophyceae; order Oscillatoriales; family Microcoleaceae; genus Microcoleus; species Microcoleus sp. MON2_D5. The sequence continues at coordinate 58,943 of NZ_JAUBRM010000008.1, read as the reverse complement.
TACAAAAATAGATAATATCTGTGTTCATTTGCGTTTATCGGCAGTTAAAAACAGAAAATCCAGAACTCTTGCAAAAAGTCTAACCACCAATCTTATTTAGTCTTGTCCAAATTCCGCGACTCCAACCAAATAGGAATTGCAATCCAAGCAACTGCTAACAGCAAAGCAAATACCGCAAATTGAGCGGCCCAAGCTACCAATTTCTCCAAAGACACAACTTGTCCCAAGAAGTAGGATAAACTCACCATTACAGATGCCCAGCTTGCAGCACCCAGAACATTGAACAGCGAAAATTTCCAAAAAGGCATTTCTGCAATACCCGCTAGGGGGCTAGCAAAAATTCGCAGCAGTGCGATGAAACGGCCCAAAAATACGGCTTTAGCTGCATTTTTGCTAAACTGTTCTTTTAAGTCAAACAGTTGTTCTTCTCGAAAGCGGAAAAATTGTCCCAGCTTCAGCAGCAGTGGCCAGCCACCGTACCTGCCGATCGCATAACCGAAATTTCCGCCCACAGTCGCACCGCCGATCGCACTCGCGAGCACAAACCAGTAATTCAGTTCCCCGCTACCAGCTAAAAACCCGCCAGCAATCGTAATAGTCTCACCTGGGAGAGGAATTCCCAGATTTTCCAGTAAAATTCCCAGAAATATTGCCCAATAGCCGTAATCATGGGCAAATTTCTGAATAGTCTCTAGCGATAAAAACTCAAAAGACATTGGATGCTGCCTTCGTAAACTTTTGCAAAGCTCAATACTTTTATATATTGGCTCGATTCAGCCAATAGTGCAATCTTTCGCTGTGATGAAGAACACACTCTTGTGGCGATCGCTGGTTCCACTAAAAATTAGCCTTTCAGGCATACTAGACTAATAGATAATTGTGGCCGTTGCGTTCTGCGCGATAGCTAGCCAGTTTTCCTACTAAATTTATCACAACGGCTCTCCCCACCGATTCCCACAAGGGCGATCGCCCTTCCTCAAACCTTAGCTGAAATCCCCTGATTCTTTCAACAGAATCAGCAACTGAACTCACTTATTCATACTTTACGATGGTAGGATAACTGCTATGGAATTTCCCAACTTCAACCAACACATCATCCTTCAACCTCACAACTGCCTCGACTCCCAAGCCGGAAGCCTCCTCCAGCAACAGCTAGCCGAGATTGTCCCCGAACGCCACAAACTCTGGGTAATAGACATGGCTGCCGTAGATTTTATCGACAGTTCCGGGATCTGCGCCTTAGTCGGCGGACTCAACGCCGCCCGCCACCGGGGATGCCGCCTCGTCATCTGCAACCTCTCAGCCACAGTCAAGCTAATTTTTGAAATTACTCAACTCGACCAACTCTTTGAAATCTTCGACAGTTTCGACCAAATTATCTCCGCTGAAACTCCGGCTCTAGTTGCTTGATTCAAATGACCTCCCGAGAGCAAATCTCAAATCTCAAATTTCCCATAGACTTCAAGTAACCCCAGAGCAAATTTGTATATCATAAATAGGCTTATTTGTCAAGCAAGACCAATGACAGACAAATAAATCCGGCACTTGAACGCCGACAGAAACGATCGCAGGTGCAGCCGGAAAAGGCCAAAGTCGATCGAAACAAATCCTTTCCCCTACGAACCCGAACTGCATCAAATAAGTCGCCGGCGGCGCATTTAAAAGATTCAGCAAGCGGTAAGCCAACTCATACAACTGCTGTCGCCAAACATCCGACAAATGCACCGGTTGAGAGTAACTCAACTCGCCAGACTGCTTGTCAGGTTCCCCACCGATCACCTCAGCATACAGTGGCCCCTTTGCCGTCAACACCACAGGCAGCCAAAAATTGCCACCCCCGACGGGAACTTGCAACTCCTGGGCCACTCGATCGCGCGCCGCCGAAACATTGCGGCAAAATCGAAACACATCTTGAGCCGGAAAAACGAGATTTTCTGGCACATCCAGCGTCAAGGGACAAACGATAGCCCCACCCGGAGCGATCGCGCCCGAATTGAGTTGAGAAACCCCACAGATATTGACTTCAGTTAAAGGATGAGATTGAGCGATCGCCGCCTTGAGACTTGCGGCTGGGCCTTTCTCGCCACCCGCCACAATCAAAACCTTAGACATTGCCAAAGCTCGGCATTTGAATGCCGCGATCGTCCTCAGCATCGACGCTCGGCAGATCCAAGCCCTTAGCCTTGCGGCTCCGCACAGCGAGACGGTAAGTGACGCTTTGCAACTCTGTGTGCAACTGGCGGTTTTCCTTTTGCAGTTGATCCAATTTTTCCTTAATTGGCTCGATCCGCTCGGCAAACTTCTGGCGGTAAACCCCTGGCAATTCCTGAACCACCTGTTCTAGCATCCGAGAGCGATCCGTCAATTCTTGCACCGACTGCCGCAGTTGGTAAACCTCAGCATCCCGCTCTGCGATTTGTTCCTGATAAAAACCCACCTGTTCTTCAACAGCTTGGAGTTGTTCCCGCATTGCCTGCATTTGAGCTTGGTGGCGATCGGAAACTTCCGGCGCCGGCACAAAACTCGAATTGCCCTTCACCAGCCTGAAAAGTTCTTGAGACAACTGCTGCACCAATTGGTCGCGCATTTGCAGCTCTTCGGTGAGACGAGATACCTCTGATTGCAGTTCTTTTGAGCTTACAAGTTTAGTTTGATTCACGATGACTCTCAGCTTTTGTTATATAATGTGTTTCTCTTTAAAAATATCTTTCCCTTACCGCAGAGGCAAGAGGCACTTCAAAAGTTTTGAACCCATTAGGCTAAATCGAGCCAGCGGCCCGATGTCAAGGGTAAAGCTCAGTCTAACTCAAATCAGGCATCCACGTCATCACCTTAGTTTCTTGCCATAGACACAGGTAGAATCCTAGGTTTTTTGTCAATAAACCCGGTTTCTTAGCTTTTTCTGAGAATAGTGCAAGATCTCATGTGTAACCAATCACAGCCGAAAGCACTTTGCCAGCTTCGTCCAAGGTGCTGCCAAAACAGATAATGCCGTCCTCGTGACCGGCCATCGCCAGAATTTGGCGCTCTGCCAAATTCTCCTCCTCAAAAAGTCTAAACATTTCTAAGGCCATCTGAGGAGTGCCGTAAGGTATTTCTTTTCTAGTAGTAGGAATCTTAAACAGCAGTTGCTGCCATAGCTTAGGATTATGGACGTGAATTATCGCGCCAATATCCTGTCTCTGAAGGTACAGGGCCCCGTGAGTCAGGGACTCCGACGAAGCTTGTACGGGGCCCCGGCAGCCGAGGTAATTTTGTTCTAAGTTAAATTCGGTAACAGTACAGTATGATTCTGGTCCCAGAGTTCTCAAGTGTGCAGTCTGGGTTCCCGAAATCACGAATTGGCAAGAATTGCCGAGCCTGACGCTGACGTTGCCAAACCCTATGCCATTTTCGTAGACGCCAATTAATCCCAAACCGTGGAGCCGATCGCGCCAGTCCATCAAATCTGCTATGTTCTGGGCAGCTACAGGGCCTGCCTCTTGCCAGTCACAGCGGTACTTAACGACTCCTTCATCCATCCATTTTTCCGTCAGAGCGGACACGACAGACACAATCCAAACAGAGACTTAATCGAAGTTGTCAAACTGGTTTTTTTTGCCTGCTGCCTTCTGTCTCGGTGCATCAGTGCTTTAACTAATCTACATTCCTGTGTCGCCGTAATTAGCGACCGACATTAGCAAAAAGTAAGCTAGGAATGAAGAACCAATTATTTCCAAAATCATGGTTTAGCCTCTAGGTGATTAGAAAAGTTCAATATGAAGATGTACGCTTTCAGTCGGGGAGTTTGATTCCAGGCTTTTGCCCGAGCGAGTTTCTGATGTGAAACTACATAACATCCCTGAATCGGTTATTGCTCTACATTACAGCATTTTTACTGACGGTATTTCTACCTTAAGAAAGATTTAAGGATAAATTACCCCTTCATCAGATAAATTAGCTAAAAAGCAACCGTACATTTACTGATTTTTTATCATTATACATATATTTAAGCAAAAAGCAAGCGGAACAAAAAAAATATTTTTTAGCCAGTCTGGGAGGAACTGGCACAATCTTCGGGTACTCTACGTTAGTCAACACCTGTGTCGATCGAGCAATTTTTAGCTCCGGGGCATCCTACAAGCTAAGAAACCGGGTTGAGCGTAATATCATGTCGGGTAAAATCACCGCAACGCCAGCTCGCGTCGGCGGGTTCACCAAAATCTGTAAGTAGTAGTATAAGTTATAGATCCCGTAAACCCGCGCCTACCTTGAGGGGGATAGTCGATCGACCGAACCTGATATAAGTCCTATTAAGAAAAAAACAAGCCGATCGAGCAGTGAGGGCCCGATCGGCTAAATTTTTCTGTGGAGCGCGATCGCTCGCAGCCCTTTAAATGTGGAAGTGATACAAGATGCTGCCGTCGTCTTTAATTTCGCAATTGGCATTAAAGACTTCAGCTTGTTGGTTCAAAAAACGCTGAGCGACATCCGGCGACAGCCGCGTTTCCATTGCAAACCGCACCAGAGTTATTTCGCCGCGGCCTTCTTTGATCAGTCGGTACAAAGCACTTTGGAGCCTTTCGCTCTCTTCTCGCTGAAAAGCTGCCTTGTACCTCCAATCCGCCACCGAAGGAATCAAACCCCGGCTGACCAAAATCGCCAACAGCAAGCCAATTCCCAAAATCAGAGGCACTGTCGGATCGCTCGTGGGCGTCGCCACAATTTGCGGCACTGTAGCGGCGGCCAAACTGCTCACCATTTCTTTTTCCGAAGCTTGCGTATCCGCCATTGCAAGCTGAGTTTTGTTGTAAAAGTCTTGCTGAAGCTTCATTTGCTGCAACAGCCGAGCGCGTTCTCTTTCGTATTGGTCGAGTTTTTGCTGAGCTTGTTTCAGGTCTTGAGTGACTTGTGCCAAGCGTTGGTTGAGCGACTGATTGACTGATTGCCACCGATATCTGTTAATCAGGCGGCTTTTTTCCACCATGCCCTTCATCAACATATCCACCGTTTGGATTGCTTGCTCCTGATCGAGCGAGCGATACCCAACAACAATCTCTAGGGGTTGTTCCGGCTTAGAAATCTTGACACTAGCATTTTGTCGAACTTGCTGGGGCGACAGCTTAACTGCATCTGCCACTGCTTTGACAACATTATCTGCCAGCAGAACCTCTGGGGTGAGTTGCTCTCCCTGCTTGAGAATTGTCGTGCCCGTACTCGAAAATTTGACTGGCGGATTATTAGAAGTGAGAGTGCCTTGAGCCATGAATCCGGGGGGCGGGGCGAGGCGGTAGGCCAGGGCGCCTGAAATACCCATAATTACAGCAAAACTGCCTAAGGCAATCCATCTGTATTGATGTGCTGAAGATCTAAAACGTAAATTTCCCATTTTGATAGTCAAGTCATAACATTCGCTTGCCGCAGCTCCTGCCAAACCCAAGAGCCATCGTTTCTTTCTGGTTAGTCAAATTGACTGCTGAAAATTTTCTCAGTTTCTGCCTAAAAGCTATTAGCTTTTGAGAGTTGTCAATATTCACGATCCGAAAAAACCGATTGCGCTTTTATTTGATCCGAGCTATAACTTCAGTTTTTGTCCTTAATAATTAATCTGTAACAAGGCTTCTGGAAGTCTACTGGCATCAGACTAGCACTCAGGCGTGCGATCGCCTCGCCTCCCCGTGTTTGTTGACATTCAAAACAGTCTCCTTTTCACCCTTGGCAATTCTCCAATTATCTTACGTCTTGGCGTCTTGCGGACGCGGTTGAAGAATAAAAAAAACCTTAAATACTCGACCTAAAAACTTAACAAGCAAGAATTATACCATGCAGTTAAGAGTTTGCTGCCTATTAAAAAAAATTGTGGAGCTGGTCTCGCCCCCAGATCCACATATTCACATAACAATTATGGTTCGATCGGTTGATGGTTCGATCGAGCCTCAGAGGCGAATGTTCAGAAGCCGATCGGCAAAATAAGACCCTCGCGGGCCATGACAGCCTTGGGAAAAGCAATTTGCACGTCTTCGGCGATGCGATCGAGAAAATCGTCTGTGTGAGCCGGATCGTGGTGAAAAATCACCACTCGTTTCACCCGGGCCTCCTTAGCCATTCTCACCGCTTCCTGCCAAGTCGAGTGTCCCCAACCCACCTTGGGAGACTTGGGGTTGTGATATTCCTCGTCTGTGTACATCGCATCGTAAATCAGCACATCAGCGTCGAGGGCTAAATTGTAGACATTCTCATCTAGGCGATCGGGAAAATGTTCAGTATCCGAACAATAAACAACAGAACGTCCCTGCCAAGTCACCCGATAGCCCATAGCAGTATTCGGGTGATTCAGAGAACCCGTCCTAATCTCAATATCGTCCAGCATCATCGTCTGGTTGTGATGGAGTTCGTAGAAATTCAAATCTGCCTGCAAACCCATCAGTGGCACCGGCGAATTCGAGTGCAGCACCCGTTCGACAAAGTGCCTTTTCATGCAATCTCCATCCGGCGGAGTTGCCCCGTAAATATCAAAGCTATTGCCGCGAATGAAAGCTGGGGCGAACAGCGGGAAACCTTGAATGTGATCCCAGTGATAGTGAGTAAAAAACATATAAGCTTGCACGGGCATTTCTTGCACCAACTGGTCTCCCAGCATCCGCAAGCCTGTTCCGCCGTCAAAAATCAAGCGTTTGCCAGCGACTCGCATTTCCAAACAAGAAGTATTGCCGCCGTAGCGAACAGTTTCCTGTCCGGGTGTCGGAACACTGCCCCGCACGCCCCAAAACTGTACTACAAAATCATCTATACCTTTTATTGATTCGGAGGGTTGAGGGCAATCAACGGGAGTTGCCGCTACAGAGGACAAGCTGATTTCCATTTTAAAATTCAGGCTTTAAGGTTCCACATTGTCCGTGATGGCGCAGCAGATGGTCGCACAACACTAAAGCTACCATCGCTTCCACCATTGGCACAGCTCTTGGCAAAACGCAAGGGTCGTGCCGTCCCTTGGCAGCCAGCAGCGTTTCTTCGCCTTCTCGGGTAACGGTGCGCTGCTGCTGGCGAATTGTTGCAGTTGGCTTGAATGCCGCCCGCAAAATGATATTTTCGCCGTTAGCAATGCCACCCTGAATTCCGCCAGAGCGATTCGTCACTGTACGAATTACACCCTTATCATCAGTATAGTATTCATCATTATGTTCGCTGCCCTTGAGCAGAGTCCCGGCAAACCCGGAACCAATTTCAAAGCCTTTGCTGGCGGGCAAGGACATGATGGCTTTTGCCAAGTCGGCTTCGAGTTTGTCGAATACGGGCATTCCCAGTCCTTTGGGTACATTGCGAGCGACGCATTCGACTACACCGCCGATCGAATCTCCGCTGTCGCGAACTTTTTCGATCAGTTCAATCATTTTTTCGGCACATTCGGCATCTGGACAGCGGACGATGTTGCTTTCTACTTGTTCTAAGGTAACAGTGTCCGGGTCGGCGACACATTCTAAGTCTTTGATGCGTTTGACGTAGCCGACTATTTCGACTCCTGCTGCTTGTTTGAGAATTTTTTTAGCGATGGCCCCTGCTGCTACTCTACCTATTGTCTCTCTCGCCGAACTGCGACCTCCGCCTTGCCAGTTACGAATTCCGTACTTAGCATCGTAGGTAGCGTCAGCGTGGGAAGGGCGGTAAGTTGTCGCCATTTCGCCGTAATCTTGGGGGCGAGTGTCTTGATTGCGGACTAAAATTGCGATCGGCGTTCCCAAAGTTTTGCCTTCAAACACCCCTGACAGAATTTCGCAGGTATCTGCTTCTTTGCGGGGGGTAGTAATTTTGCTTTGGCCGGGGCGGCGACGATCGAGTTCGGCTTGAATTTCCGATGCGTCGATCGACACCAGGGGCGGGCAACCGTCAATTACTACTCCCACACCGCCGCCGTGAGATTCCCCAAATGTCGAGATCCGAAATAAATGCCCAAAGGTATTGCCCATTATGCTTTGCCCTGAAACTTAATAATTTTTAGCTTAAATGGAATAGAGATTTACTGTATTTCTGAAAAATATACCATTGACGAGTAGGCGACACGCGATCGCCCCACAGCATCACTCCCTTCCCACCCCTAGAAGAATATCTACCAGGGAGAGAGGGAGAGACAGAGAATAGGAGATATCTGGAAACACACTTAAATTCATCCGTGTCTCCGTGTCCGAATCCGTGTTGTGTCTTCCTTCTTCTTTAGTCTTCGTGTTCTTCAAAAGGATCTCTCAATTCCTTAGACGGGGGACCGAAAGCGGTGTAGATCGAGAAACCGGTGATTGCCACCAGACACACGCCCAGAGAAATGCCGAGAACTGCTGCAGGTTCCATATTTTTGATCGATTATGAGTGATCCACTCTATAATATTACAAAAAATAACAATCCGTCTGAAAGTCTAGTGATTTTAGGCGCTCTACGGTATGGCAACCAACCCCCACTCCCCGTTGTCCGAGTCCCGTTCCCGCATTTCTGAGAAATTGCGATCGCAATTAGCGGTGAAAATATGTCAAACTTCTCTGTAGAGATTCATTGCAGGTGACTTATGGCACAACGAACTTGGTTAGGAGATATACTCAAACCCCTTAACTCAGAGTACGGCAAGGTGGCTCCTGGTTGGGGCACCACGCTGTTGATGAGCGTTTTCATTGGACTGTTTTTCGTGTTCTTGTTGATTATTTTGCAAATCTACAACTCTTCTCTGATTCTGGAGAGTGTGGATATGGATTGGTCGAGCCTAGGCCGCTAAAAATTGATCGCAAAACAGTAAGGCTAAAAGTAAAAGCTGAGGGTTGAGGAGAAAGGGCAAAAGCTAAGTTTTCCCGTTTTTCCTTACCCTTTCCGATTACTTTTGCCATAAATAAACAAGAAGTAACTAAACAAATTGCTGGAGAAAAACCATGAATATTTTTGGCATTGGTTTGCCCGAAATGGCCGTTATTTTTACGATCGCCCTATTGGTATTCGGTCCGAAAAAATTACCTGAAATCGGCAGAAGTATGGGGAAGGCAATTCGGGGCTTTCAAGATGCTTCGCGGGATTTTGAGTCGGAGTTCACGCGGGAAGCTAAGCAGTTAGAAGAAGCAGTAGCAACTAGCAGCAAACCGGAAACTGAAAAACTCACGGCGGCTACTCCCAAGGAAGATAGCACAGACAGTTAAATGAACAACACTCAGAAGTCGGAAACACCAGCGGAGTTAGTGATTCCCCAGCTAATTGTTGGGTTAGGCAATCCCGAACCTAAATACGATCGCACCCGACACAACATAGGCTTTAATGCTGTCGATGCCTTGGCTAAATCTTGGCAGATTTCCCTGTCGGAAAATCGCAAATTTCAAGGCATATTTGGCGAGGGAAACCGGCCGCGGGGACAGAAAATCCGCTTGCTGAAACCGCTTACTTACATGAATCTCTCCGGTCAAGCGATTCGGGCGGCGACGGATTGGTACAAAATACCTGCGGAGTCGGTATTAGTAGTATACGATGATATGGATTTGCCGATCGGGAAATTGAGAATGCGGCTTGCCGGTTCTGCCGGCGGACACAACGGCATGAAATCCACAATTTCTCATTTGGGTACAGACAAATTTCCCCGGTTGCGGATTGGCATCGGCAAACCTCAAAACGATCCTGCTAAAAATGAGAAAGATACGATTTCCTTCGTGTTAGGAAAGTTTTCCTCAGAGGAAAGTCAGTTAGTAGAAAAAGTGCTTAAACTGGTTGTAGAAGCTGTGGAACTAAGTCTGCACCAAGGAGTAGAAAAAGCCATGAGCCTTTACAATAGTCGCACAATTGCAGAAACAAACGCGGAAACAAAAAGGTGAGTTCGAGACGTTTGCCTGAAACAACTGCATATGTCCGGGTTACTGGCCAATCTTGGCAAAAAGGCACGATTGAGGGTGAAGTGACTGCCGGGAATTTTGAGTGGCAGTTTCAGTGGCGTTTCACGTCAGAAAAAACACTGATACTTGAGCCTTCTCAGGGTAGGGCATTGATTCAGGAACCGCTGCACCGTTTTCTGGAAAAATGGGATTATCAATTAGAACCAGGTGGGGATTATTCGTTTACGGTTCGGGCTCAGTTTTAAAATCTTGGTAATGGGAAATGTGGCAAAGGTAATCGGGAATAAAAACTTCCTTTAGTAGGATATCCCGCTTCCAGTAATTCTTTAATTAATCACGGGAAATGGCTGTAATGGGAAATTGGGAAACGGCGAGCGAGAAGGCAAACTTTCTCTAGTAGGAGGTCCCGATTCCAGTAATTCTTTAATTAAAGCAGGTGGCGTCCCTTCTCGGTAAGCCCCGCAATAATACATTGTCAAAACAGCTTTGTAAGCCCAGTGATTGGAAGGTACATCGGTAAAAGGATTTGGCAGAGTTTCAGCCTGATTCTGCACGCAAGCATTGAGAATTTGTTCTGGCGCTGTCTGCACTTGAACTAAAGAATTATTTGGCTTGAGTGGTGCGGTATTTTGTGCGTTTGCAGGAGCTAACAAACCTGTATAAATTAACACTGTAGTAGTGGCAAAGATGCTGAGTTTCATAAGTTTATAAATTTCTGAATAAGTTGGGTGGTAGTGAGGACTAAAGTCCTCAAAGCTGTGGGAAATAAGGAGTCTTCGTCCTTACTACAAACCTTTGGAATGTTCAGACATTTTTCGCATTCCCAAAGCCAAGAAAGTCAAAAACAACAGCCCGATCGCCCCAGCTAGCGGGTTGCCGTTAACTCCTGTCACCCAGTCGGGAACCGATGCCGAATATCGCACTAACCGCCCGATGTTAATCATGTAATATCCCCAGACTAAACCTGCATGAAGCCCGATCGACAAACCGAGGCGATTTTGGCGCGATCTTTTTCCCCAAACCAGAATCAAACCCAGCAACAACAACCCCGGAAACTGCGGCCAACTCCCCAGCATTGCCGCCACAGGTTTGATAAAATGAGATAGGGCAAACACCAGGCTATCCGCCCACAGAGATATTTTATAATTGTAATCCCGCTGCAACTCGTCCAGCAACCAACCCCGGAATACCAACTCCTCGGCAAAACCGACTCCAAGGGCGCTTAACAGCCCTTCTGCGATGATTCTCGGCAAATTATCAGAATTTTGCCACGCGACTAAGCCGAACAGCCCTTGTACCGCAAATAAGCTGAAAGTGAGCAAAAGCCCGATCGCCAATCCAATTAAAAGCTCAAAACCGTTTTTTCGCGTATTGATTAAACCGTAACTTTTGAGTAATTGGGTTTGTCCGTAAACCTGTTTTCCCCAGCGCGGCACTAGGAACAGAAACTCAGTAAACAACAATCCCATTGTCAGAATAGTTGCTAGGTTACTATCTTTAACTAAAAGATAAATTGGTGCGGCTAGCGGCAGCCAAATTGCTAGCAAGATTAATAGGAAAATTATTACACGTAAAGGAAATGGATAACTGGCTATTATTTGGAGGCGGTTAATCATTGTTGTAAATTAAACAGGTTTTACATGATATCTGTAGGGACACAGCATTGCTGTCTCCCTACCCGGATTCTAAACACGCCATTGCCGTAGGCCTAATGTACAAAGCAGACGGAAAAAGCTAGAATAGCATCGTATCGGTTGAAACTTTAAGTGAAGCAAAGCTATAACATCAGGTAACAATGACTGAAGCCTCGGATTTTTCCAATGTCGATCGAGAATTAGATGACACAATTTTAAGCTTCGCAGACATTCAGGCAGAACTCAACCTGCGCCACGCTAAAGATGCTCTGCGAGATATAGTAGAAAATCTCGACTTGACAGTTCAAGAGCGAACTGGACTGGAACCGGAAATTGGCGGATTGGAGAAAATGCTCGACAAGCTAGAGCGCGCTTGCGTGCAAATAGCTGTGTTTGGGATGGTGGGAAGGGGAAAATCTTCGGTTTTGAACGCGCTGCTAGGTCAAAATGTGTTTGAAACTGGCCCAACTCACGGGGTGACTCGCACGACGACTATCGGTCAGTGGGATGTCGGAGAGGGAATTGATAAGAATTTGCCCGATCGACTTTCGCCAGTTATTTACCGTTTGTCGCAAGTTGAATTAATCGACACTCCGGGAATAGATGAAGTTGACGGCGAAACTCGCGAACTTTTAGCCCGCCGCGTTGCTCAACAAGCTGATTTGATTTTGTTTGTGGTGGCTGGCGACATTACGAAGGTGGAATACGCAGCACTTTCGCAGTTGCGGGAAGCCGGAAAACCGATGTTATTAGTGTTTAATAAAATTGACCAGTATCCTGATGCAGACAGGTTGGCAATTTATCATAAAATTCGAGACGAGCGCGTAAGAGAATTGTTGTCTCCCGATGAAATTGTGATGGCGGCGGCTTCGCCTTTGACGGCGAGGGCGGTGCGCCGTCCCGACGGAAGTATGGGCGTGCAAATGACTCGCAGTTTGCCACAAGTGCAAGATTTAAAATTAAAGATTTTGGAGATTTTAGACCGAGAAGGCAAATCTTTGGTCGCCCTGAATACGATGCTCTGTGCGGGGGATATTAACGAGCAGTTGGTGCAGCGAAAAATGGAGATTCGAGATGACGCGGCTAATCGAATTATCTGGAACGGGGTAATGACTAAAGCTGTGGCGATCGCACTTAATCCAATTACTGTAGTTGATATTCTTAGCGGTGCGGTAATTGATGTGGTGATGATATTAACTTTATCTAAAGTTTACGGCATTGCGATGACGGAAGCGGGCGCGGTGGAATTGCTGCAAAAGATTGCGATTAGTATGGGGGGGATTACAGCCGGTGAATTGTTGGCTAATTTTGGCTTGAGTTCTTTGAAAGGATTCTTGGGTTTGGCGACGCCAGCGACGGGGGGTTTGGCTTTAGCGCCTTATTTGTCTGTGGCGGTGACGCAAGCTGCGATCGCGGGGGTTTCTTCCTACGGTATCGGTCAAGTTACTAAGGCTTATTTGGCTAATGGTGCTTCTTGGGGAGATGATGGGCCAAAGGCTGTTGTGAGCAAGATTTTGTCTTCTTTGGATGAGGAGTCTATTTTAAATCGGATTAAGGAAGAGTTGCGGGCTAAGTTGGATTTGGGAAGTGTGGAAAAACAGAAATCTTAGCGATCGGCTGTTTTACGTTGACCCAGCAATCCTGGCGCAGCCCTGCCGCAATCCGGCAGGGGTTTAAACCCCTACCTCAAAGCTAAATTTGTGTGAAGACACTTTAACAAATTATTAGGATAACAACCTGTTACCAATTACCAATTATTGCTGTATCTTACTAACTCATGACTTAGGCAATTGGCAGAGGTTGGGCGATTGCGGCAAATAAGGTGTGCTATGCACACCCTACTCTAATTCCGCGAAGGCGGACTTTGTTTGTGTAGCCGCCAATTCGATTCGGCGGGTTAAGATCGAATTGTTAATCCGAATTCGATTGGGCGGCTTAACATCGAGTTTTTAACCCTAATTCGCTCCTATTTATAACCTCTATTTTTCTCCGACCAAATGCGGGTTGGTAGTCCCCAAACATAGACAAATCCTTCAGCAGCTTTGTGATCGAATTCGTCTTCTGCGCCGTAGGTTGCTAAGTCGAAACTGTACAGGGAATTTTCCGATTTGCGGCCAACAATCGTCGCATTTCCTTTGAATAGCTTGAGCCGCACGGTTCCAGTTACTCGCTTTTGCGTGTCCTGAATAAATGCGTCTAAAGCGGTTTTCAAAGGATTGTACCAAAGACCGTTGTAAATCATTTGGCTGTAGGTTTCTTCGATGCCGCGTTTGTACCGCGTCACATCTGCTGTCAGCGTCAAACTTTCTAAGTCTCGGTGCGCCTGCATCAAAACTAAAATCGCTGGTGTTTCGTAAATTTCCCGCGATTTAATCCCGACTAAGCGGTTTTCAATCATGTCAATTCGGCCGACTCCGTGGTTTCCAACTATTTCGTTTAGTTGGGAAATTAAGGCGACTGGTGATAAATTTTGGTCGTTCAAAGTGACAGGATTTCCGCAATCGAAACCGATTTCTATGTATTCGGGTGTGTCGGGAGTTTGTTCGATCGCCTTTGTCATCAAATAAACTTCTTCCGGCGGTTCCGCCCAAGGATCTTCCAGGATTCCGGCTTCGATTGCCATTCCTAATAAGTTGCGATCGATACTGTAAGGAGAAGACTTTTTCACGGGCGACGGAATACCGCATTTCTCGCCGTATGCGATCGTTTCCTCGCGGCTCATTTTCCACTCCCGCGCAGGTGCTAAAATCTTAATCTTGGGGTTTAGCGCGCCGATCGACACATCGAACCGCACCTGATCGTTTCCTTTACCGGTGCAACCGTGGGCGATCGCATCTGCACCGTATTTTTCTGCAGCTTCTACTAACAATTTAGCAATCAGCGGGCGAGCGAGGGCGGTCGAAAGGGGATAACGGTTTTCGTAAAGTGCGTTAGCTTGAATCGCTGGAAACGCATAGTCTTTGACAAATTCTTCGGTAGCATCAATAACTAAAGATTCCGAAGCACCGGATGCTAAAGCTTTTTTGCGGATCGGTTCTAATTCGTCTCCCTGTCCCAAATCCGCAGCCAGAGTAATTACCTCTTCCACACCCCACTCGTTTTTGAGGTAAGGAATGCAGACGGAGGTATCGACTCCGCCGGAATATGCTAGCACAACTTTTTTAGCGCGACTCATTGCTATTTACATCCTGAATTTAACTGACATCTTGCACCCTTGTCACTAAGCTTTTCAGGGCGGGCTAGATGCCCACACCACAAAAAAATATCATTTTTGTGGAACAGGCATCTTGCCTGTTCTTGAGAATGGTGCCTAATGTGAGGTTTAACCGACTTTTCATTATGCACCTAATTGAGATCGATTCTTGTCAGAAATAGCACAGATTTATATATTCTTTTTTTGCTAAACTTGGCTATTTCGCGGGGGAGTTGCTGCGAAAAATCTGCTACCGTGGGATACGGTAACTGTGGAGATGGGGAAAAACCGTGTTTTTTAGTGTTGTGATTCCGACGTACAATCGTAAACCGATTTTGGCAAAATGTCTACTGGCTTTGGAAAATCAGCAGTTCGGTGAGATTGTCAGAGAGTATGAAGTAATTGTGGTGGACGACGGATCGACCGACGGGACGCTGGAGTGGTTGGCTGCAGATGCTGAGTTGTTGCCTCATGTGCGATCGATCGCTCAATGTCACCAAGGCCCCGCGGCTGCCCGGAATTTGGGCGTTGAAGATGCCAAGGGCGATACGATTATTTTTATTGACAGCGATTTGGTGGTAACAGAGCATTTTTTGCAAGCACACGCAGATGCTTTACTACAGGGTTACAAAGATACTGATGCTGTTTTTACTTACGGCAGCGTGATTAACACTTGCAATTTCGAGAATCCTACTTCGGAACCTTACAAAATCACCGATTTTTCGGCGGCTTATTTTGCTACGGGAAATGTTGCCATCGCGCGCCACTGGCTGCTGGCTGCTGGACTTTTTGACACTCGCTTTCAACTGTACGGATGGGAAGACTTAGAATTGGGTGTTAGGTTGAAAAAATTAGGTTTGAAACTGATTAAATGTCCGGCGGCCGTGGGTTATCACTGGCATCCACCTTTTAGTTTAGAGCAAATTCCGGGCATGATTGACCGAGAAATTCAGCGCGGGAGAATGGGAGTTTTGTTTTATCAAAAGCACCCTAATTGGGAAGTGCGGATGATGATTCAAATGACTGTTTTGCACCAAATACTGTGGGGAGTTTTATCATTAGGTGGGATGCTAAACGAGCGGACGATGACTCCTTTTTTGCAGTGGTTGATTGACCGAGGTAAGCCGCAGTTAGCTTTAGAAATCGCTCGGATTTTTCTGAATTGGTATAACGTGAAAGCCGTGTACGCCGCTTGTGGGGAATTGCAGGTCGAGACAAAGATACCATAAATCAGCCGGACGGTGCAAATAAAATATAAGATATTGTAGGAGTGTTTCAGGGCCCATTGGTGTCAACTTAAGCTCAAATGTAGTAACGGTATACTGGTTGACACTTATGCCTAAATTCTCCTAGCCTTGCTTAAGAAACGGGATTTACCGGACTCAAGACTTGGATACAAACCAGAGAAACAAAGGATTTTAGTCTTAAGTTGACACCACTGATCGGGGGGTGTTTTAATTGTCATTTCGACTAAGGATATTTGCTTAGAAAACACAATAGCGAGCCACCAGGTAAAGGCAGGCGAAACCCGGTTCTAGACATTGTAAAAATTTTACCTTTAATCAAAGTTGCTTGCGGAGCCTGTGATTTGAGGAATCTCGGCTGTTTTGTTGATGGGGTGCGATAATTAAATTTTCACACATTTTCCCACTCTTCTTATTTTTGATATAATTACAGATAATTTAGGAGTGTGCTATCTACCCAAGAGTTGTGCTGGTTTACCTGAAAGTGTTAGCTACAAACGGTTAATGACTTAAAACTATTCCCACAGGAAAAATTTGAATAATTTGAGGGTCTGCTGTGAATACAACTGATGAGAAAAATCCCAGACGAGAAACAATTAGACTTCCCAACACTGCTTTACAAGAAAATATTTTAATGGTGGACGACAATCCAGAAAGCTTGCGACTTGTATCCCGGCTTTTGTCTAAGCGGGGATATAAAGTGCGGCCGACACGAGATGGCAAATTGGCCCTCAACTTTGCTGTATCGAGTCCACCGGATTTGATTTTGCTGGACATCATGATGCCCGGTATGGATGGCTATCAAGTCTGCGAACAGCTAAAAGCGTCTCCGAAAACGAAAAATATTCCTGTGATCTTTATCAGCTCTTTAAATGAAGTTTTTGATAAAGTCAAAGCTTTTTCGCTGGGGGCGGTAGACTACATTACTAAACCGTTTGAAATAGAAGAAGTCGTAGCTCGCGTCGAAAATCAACTGCTGCTCAGTCGGCTTTCTAAAGAAATTTTAGCGAAAAATGTGCTGTTAGAAGCTGAAATAGAAGAACGTAAGCGGATCGAAGCACAACTACGAGAAAGCCAGCACTGGCTGTCGGCAGTAATTAAAACGAATCCTAATCTATTGTACGTTTACGATTTGATAGAAGAGAGAAGTCTCTACGTCAACCGCGAAATTTATAGCGATATTGGCTACACGTTTGAAGAAATACACCAGATGGCAGCCACATTTATTCCTAAGTTAATACACCCTGACGATATCCCTGGATTCTTAGAACAAAGAAAAAAAATTGCGACAGCAAAAGATGGCGAAAGCTTTGATTTTGAATACCGGATACAGCACAAGAATGGTGAATATCGGTGGTTTTGCAGCCGGGAGAGCGTGTTTGCCAGAACAGCGCAGGGCCAACCTTGGAAAATTCTGGGAACTGCTGCTGAAATTAGCGATCGCAAACAAGCAGAACTCGAACTTAAAACAGCTTTAGCTGCTTTGGAACGGCAAATCAAGCAAAGATTTCTTCTAGAAACAATTACTCTCGAAATCCGCTACAGCTTAAATCCCGAGCAAGTTTTTCAAACCGCGGCGGCCCAAATAGGCCGAATTTTTAATGCCGATTGCTGCTTGATTCACACCTACACAGAAAACCCAGTTCCCCGAATTTTTAATGTCGCTGAGTACAGAAAAGGCCCATCACAATCACTTTTAGATTTAGAAATCCCCGTACAGGGCAATCCTCACGTTCAGTTTTTATTGTCCCAAGATCAAGCTGTAGTTTCTGACGATGTTTTTTCCGAACCCCTGCTAGAAAACGTCAGAGATTTGTGCTGTCAAATAGGTTTGAAGTCGCTGATATCCATCCGCACTTCCTACCAGGGAAAAGCCAACGGAATGATATGCTTGCACCAGTACGATAGCCCGCGTCACTGGACACAAGATGAGATCAGATTATTGAACGCTGTGGCGGCACAGATGGGAATTGCGATCGCTCAAGCCAATCTTCTCGAACAAGATAAACAACAGCGACTTAAACTTCAACAGAGCGAAGCTAGTCTAGCAGCAGCCCAGAAAATTGCCCATATCGGCAGTTGGGAATTTGATTTAGTCACCCATAAAATTACTTGGTCAGAAGAAGTATTCCGCATTTTTGGTCTTGACTCAACTGCAACTGAACCGACATCTGCCCAACTTTTAAAGATGTGTCATCCCCGCGACAGACACTTGTTTCAAAAAACTGTCACCCTCACTATCTCACAAGGCATTTCCTACAAAAGAGAGTTCCGATTTTTTCATACTAGCGGTCAAATCATATACGTGGAAGGAAGGGGAGAAGCGGTTTTTAACGAAACCGGGGAAGTAATCAAACTTTTGGGAACAGTAATGGATATTAGCGATCGCAAACAAGCCGAAGTTGCTTTGCTTCTTAGTGAAGAACGTTTTGAGCTGGCATTTGAAGGCAGTGCGATGGGATTGTGGGATTGGAATCTGGTCACGGCAGAAGTCTATTTTAATTCGCGGTGGAAAACGATGCTAGGATATGAAGTAGAGGAAATAGAAAATAAAATCGCATCGTGGGAGCAACTGGTACATCCAGAGGATTGGCATCCGGTTAAAGCAGCGCTAGATGCTCACCTAGAAGGCAAAGAGCCGACTTACGAAAAGGAATTTCGGATGCTGACAAAATCCGGCGAGTGGAAGTGGATTTTGAGTCAAGCGAAGGTGATGGAACGCGACGCTTCGGGAAATCCTGTGCGGATGACGGGCACGCATATCGATATTAGCGATCGCAAACAAGCCGAAGCAGATTTGCTGCTTAGCGAACTGCGAGAACGGGAAAAAGCGCAACAGTTAGAACAAACTCTGGAATACTTAAAAAATGCTCAATCCCAGCTCATTCAATCCGAAAAAATGTCAAGTATCGGGCAAATGGTAGCGGGAGTTGCCCACGAAATTAATAACCCTGTCAACTTCATCTACGGCAATATTCTTCCCGCCAAACAGTACGCTGGCGATTTAGTAAAATTGCTCAGCCTTTATCAGCAACACTATCCCGCACCAGTTCCCGAAATAGCTCAAGAATTGGCAGAAATCGAGGTAGATTTTATCGCTGACGATTTTCCGAAAATCATGGCTTCAATGCAAGAAGGTGCTAATCGAATTAAGCAGATAGTGCTGTCTTTGCGAAACTTTTCGAGACTTGACGAAACAGAGCGCAAAGTAATAGACATTCATGAAGGGATAGAAAGCACTTTGGTGATTTTGCAGCACCGATTGCAGTCACAGCAAAAACGTCGGGAAATTCAACTTATTAAAAATTACGGCACACTGCCAAAAGTCGAGTGTTATCCGGCTCAATTAAACCAGGTATTTATGAATTTGTTGTTGAATGCGATCGACGCTGTGGAAGAGTCATCAGCAAGCTGTACTTGCAAAGTTAACCAAATTCGCATTGTTACTGAAGTCAGCCGAAAAAACCAAGTGTGTGTGCGGATTTCTGACAGCGGGCCCGGTATCCGTCCCGAAGTTCAGTCAAGGATATTTGACCCGTTTTTTACTACCAAACCGATCGGCAGCGGCACTGGTTTGGGGTTGTCGATTAGTTACCAAATTGTTAAACACAGGCACGGCGGTAAGTTGGAGTGTCATTCAGAAGTTGGCCGGGGAACAGAATTTGCGATCGAACTTCCGATTTCGCAAAAGTTGAAAATTAACAGCTAGGATAAGCTGTTATATCCTGTCCGGCTAATTAACCATAATTATTGTAGGGGCGAGTCCACCAACAATCTCTAATATCAGCCTGAGACGACCGTAAACCCGCCCCGCTCGTCCAATTGGGGGCAATTGAACGGAAACCATATTAATCGTCTATCAGAACCTATTTTAGGTTGCGTCATAACCTGGCATTTTCTCCAGTATTTCTTGCTAACAGTCTGTGATTTAGTATAATTTAATCCTAAGCCTGATATAATAAAAAGTTAGCCTTAAAAGCCTCCAGACGTTACGCTGCTAAAATTAGTAGTGAATATTACAGTTGCTCTTATACAAATTCTGTCAACATACGTCTGCTGTAGCGTCTACCACATTTTTACTGAATTATGACTGACTCAATTCGCTTCCTCATGTGTGCTCCTGACCACTACGATGTGGATTACGTGATTAATCCGTGGATGGAGGGCAACGTACACAAATCATCGCGCGATCGCGCCGTCGAACAGTGGGAAAAACTCTACCACGTGCTCAAAGACAACGCGGTGGTAGACCTGGTACCGCCGGCCAAAGGCTGGCCGGATATGGTTTTCACCGCCAACGCAGGCTTACTTTTAGGCAATACCTTCGTCCTCAGCCGTTTCTATCACAAAGAACGCCAAGGCGAAGAACCCTATTTCAAAGCATGGTTTGAAAGCAAAGGTTTCACGGTGCACGAACTCCCGAAAGACTTGCCGTTTGAAGGCGCGGGCGATGCTTTGCTCGATCGCGAAGGACGCTGGTTGTGGGCCGGATACGGCTTCCGTTCCGAACTCGACTCGCACCCGTTACTAGCAAAATGGCTCAACATAGAAGTGCTTTCGCTGCGTTTAGTTGACGAACGTTTCTATCACCTAGACACCTGTTTTTGTCCCCTGACAGGTGGCTATTTGCTCTACTATCCAGCAGCATTTGACTCCTACTCCAACCGCTTAATTGAAATGCGAGTGGCGCCGGAAAAACGCATTGCCATTGAAGAAGCAGATGCCGCCAATTTTGCCTGCAATGCCGTCAATATTGACAAAGTAGTGGTAATGAACAAGGTTAGCGAAGCCTTGAAAACGCGCATTACTAATGCTGGTTTTCAAGTAATTGAAACGCCGATGACCGAATTTCTGAAAGCGGGCGGCGCCTGTAAGTGCTTGACGCTGCGGGTAACGGAACCGATTCAAGAAGATGGATCGCCAAACGTGATGGTAGAAAGCCGCACAATTCGCATGGAAGGTCACTTGCTCGATGCTGGTTTAATCAGCCGCGCTTTAGACTTAATTATCGAAAACGGCGGCAGTTTCCAAGTGCTCAATTTCAATTTAGGAGAGCAGCGGCAAAGCACGTCATCTGCAGACGTTAAAGTTTCGGCTCCTTCCCACGATGTGATGGAAGAAATCATGGGAATGCTGATTGACTTGGGTGCAGTTCCTCCGCCGCAAGAGATTTGCGACGCTATTTTAGAGCCGGTAGTGCAAGATGGCGTCGGCCCCGACGACTTTTATGTGAGTACGATTTATCCCACGGAAGTGCGGGTAAATAACCAGTGGGTGAAGGTACAAAATCAGCGGATGGATGGAGCAGTAGCTATTACGGAAACTGCTGAGGGCCCAGTGGCTAAATGCAAATTATTGCGCGATTTAAAAGTAGGTGAAAAAGTCGTTGTTGATGTGGTCGGCATCCGCACTATCCGCAAAACAGAATCGCGGGAACAGCGCAATTCTCAAGAATTCAGCTTTATGTCGGGCAGCGTTTCTAGCGAGCGCCGCGTAGAATTGGTAGTGGAACAAGTAGCGTGGGAATTGCGCCAAATTCGCGATCGCGGTGGCAAAGTTGTAGTTACGGCGGGGCCTGTTGTCATCCATACCGGCGGTGGCGAACATTTAGCGCATTTGATTCGCGAAGGTTATGTACAAGCGCTGTTAGGTGGAAATGCGATCGCAGTTCACGACATGGAACAATCGAATATGGGAACCTCTTTAGGGGTTGACATGAAACGTGGCGTAGCTGTGCGCGGCGGACACCGACATCACTTGAAAATAATTAACACTGTGCGGCGTTACGGGAGTATTGCAAAAGCTGTTGAAGCAGGCCTGGTTACTAACGGTGTGATGTATGAGTGCGTCAAGAACAATATACCGTTTTCCCTAGCAGGTTCGATCCGCGATGACGGCCCGCTTCCCGACACGCAAATGGATTTAGTTAAGGCTCAAGAAGAATATACTGAGCTGTTACGCGGTGCGGATATGGTGTTAATGCTGTCGTCTATGCTGCACTCAATTGGTGTGGGAAATATGACGCCGGCGGGTGTGAAGATGGTCTGTGTGGACATTAATCCGGCGGTGGTGACGAAATTGAGCGATCGGGGCTCGATCGAATCTACTGGAGTTGTCACTGATGTGGGATTGTTCCTGAGTTTGTTGGTGAATCAATTGGATAAATTGACTAGCCGCCATCATGTAACTCAATCTGTTTAGATTTAGCGAGTAGGGTGCGCGCGGCGCACCTTACTAAATTCCGATAAATCTTGAGCGCCAAATCAAGAGTACAGGAATGAATAGACCTAAAAAATTGTATTTTGGCACGCAGGAATGAAGATCCCCTAGCAATTATCGATGAATTAGAGGGTATCAGTAAACAGGCTAATTTGCGGAATATTGTTTTTTTTTTCCTAATTCTGCTAATCTATCTATTGTGTCTCTAAAATTCAAAAGCTTGCAGCCTTTTAGATCTAACTGAGTAATTATGTGATGGGGACTTAAAATCATCATGGATGAAACTCTAGGAAAAGTATCGCCGCCGACAAAAGAACCTTGTTCTATATATCCTCGCGTACCCGGTATTGACTGCGGCAACTTTCAACACATTTTTACGATGCCTCACGTTACGGAGAATTTAATGCAGCAACTGATTGAAGATTTGAGCCAAGACGGAGCCTTTGAAGAGCCTGAAGAGGTATTACGATCGGACACAGAGGAAATTGCCGCTGAAACGAATGCTCGAAAACTGGTTTATGTTCCTCATATCGGACGTAGCTTTAAGTAGTTGCTTTCGGTTTTGACTCGGGGGTGAATCTGCCCAAGCGTTATGTTTTTACCCATCTTAAGGGCTAGAAGGTCTGCCGATGCTGTTTCAACCTTTAAACACGATTGCTACTCGAATTGCTCGGGCAGTTGCTCTTGGTGGGTATAAGTCCTCCCCATCTCAATCTTCTCAATTTAAAGGCTCGCTGACGCGCGAAACCTTAATTAAGATGACCCTTCGCATCGCTACGATCGTGCTCATCTCAACGGCGATTAGTTATTGGCATTTGATTTCGCACTTGGAATCGCAAACCCTGGGACAATTAGAAAAATATATCGTGCAGCGAGGACAGCGAGAAAGTACGCTTTTTCAACTCGCCCAAGATAACCATGCGACTTTCAAAAGCGAATTTCTCGATCGGCTGCAAGAACTGGGGAACGACGATCCGCAACAGAGATTCGATCGACTCTTTGAAACGCGAGCAGATGGAACAACTCGCCTGCGTCCAGAATTTTTCTACGGTCAGAAAACCGCAGACGGCGCGATCGAAAAAAATACCTCTGGCATTATTGGCAAAAACGTCACAATTACGCCGGATTTGCGCCGTCGGATGGTCGTAGCCTACGATTTGATAAACAGCTACGGTCCAGCTTGGAGCAATCGCTTCGTCAACCTCTACGTTTCCACTCCCGAAAACATCAATGTCGTTCGCTGGCCGGGAACTCCTTGGGGATTAGATGCTAATGCTGACATAGATATGACTCAAGAAGAGTGGGTTTACGTTGCAGATTTTCAACATAACCCCAGTCGAAAAACCGCATGGACGGGCTTGTATTACGACGAGGTGGCAAAAGCGTCAATGGTTTCTAGCGAAACGCCCGTCGATATTAACGATCGCCATTTAATTACGATCGGACACGATATTTTAGTCAACGAACTGTTCGATCGCGCGATTAACGAGCGCCTTTCCGGAGCCTACAATCTAATTTTCCGCGAAGATGGTCGTCTAATTGTTCATCCAGAACGCATGGCCGAAATTCAGCAAAAAGGAGGTCTATTCGATATTTTGACTTCCAGCGATCGCCACATTCAACACATCTTTAAGTTGGTCACAACCGCGCCGTCCGGTCAAATTGTCCTCGAAAATACTCAGGATCGGGAATACTTAGCCATCACTCGGCTCGAAGGACCCAACTGGTATTTTGTAACCGTTTATCCTAAAGCACTTCTGTCGGAATTGGCAGGCGAGACCGCTCGCTTTATTTTGCTTCTGGGAGGGCTTTCCTTGCTGGTTGAAATTACCGTCCTATTTTTCGTCTTACAACAGCAAGTGGCTCAACCTTTAAAAAAATTGATCCAGGCTACTGAGAAAGTTTCGGCGGGAAACTTTGACACTCAACTCCACATTGCCCGACAGGACGAACTCGGTCGTCTGGCCGATTCCTTTAATACGATGGCTCGGGAGGTGCAAACTCGCGAAATGAGTCTTCAGCAAGCTAACCGACTCAAAGACGAATTCCTAGCCAATACCTCCCACGAATTGCGGACTCCTCTCAACGGAATTATTGGTCTGGCAGAATCGCTCATCGACGGTGCCACAGGAGAGTTACCGCCTGCAACTCGTTCCAATCTCGCCATGATTATCTCCAGCGGCCGCCGTTTGGCAAGTTTAGTTAATGATATCCTGGACTTTTCAAAACTGCGCCACAAAAATCTGGAACTGCAACTCAAACCTGTCGATCTGCGATCGATTGCTGATGTGGTTCTTACCCTGAGCCAACCTCTCGTTGGTGGCAAAGACATACAACTGGTAAATGCTATTCCAGAGACTCTTCCTCCCGCCAACGCCGATGAAAACCGCCTGCAACAAATCTTCCACAATTTGCTCGGTAATGCCATCAAGTTTACTGAAAGCGGGACAGTGGAAGTTTCAGCAGCAATGGTCGCTCTATCGGGGGAAAATGAGGAAGATAGGGACAAAGAACAACTTGCAATTACTATCTCCGATACGGGGATTGGCATCCCAGAAGATAAATTCGATCGCATCTTTGAATCTTTTGAACAAGCTGAAGGTTCGACCGCGAGAGAGTATGGAGGAACGGGTTTAGGACTTGCTGTAACCAAACAACTCGTCGAACTTCATGAGGGGACGATTTACGTCAAATCGGAAGTTGGGAAAGGCTCTCAATTTACCGTAACTTTACCGATTGCTCGCGGTTCTGCGGCACAGAGTCGCTCCCGAACGGCAGTCTCCGAGAGTCAAAGTTCGATTTCGTTAGCAACGCAAAACGTAATATATCGCCAAGACTCGATCGAGGGGAACAAACCCACGATTAAGGTTTTGATTGTCGATGACGAACCGATTAATCGTCAGGTTTTGATTAATCATCTTTCTGTGTACGGCTACACCATTACTCAAGCAAGTAACGGACTGGAAGCGATCGCGCTGATGGAAGGCGGTTTAAAACCCGATGTCGTTCTGCTGGATGTGATGATGCCCAAAATGACGGGTTACGAAGTAACGAAAAAACTACGAGAACGCTTCTCCAGCACCGAACTGCCGATTTTGCTCCTCACGGCTAAAACTCAAGTTCAAGATATTGTTATGGGTTTGAATATCGGGGCGAACGACTATTTAGCGAAACCCATCGCTAAAGATGAATTGATTGCTCGCATCGACACTCAAATCAATATGCGTAGCTTGAGAACGGAAAACCTGCGCCTGGCTGCCGAACTCGATATCGCGAAACAACTGCAACAAATGGTGCTGCCTAAAGCTGAAGAACTTCAAGCCATTGCAGGGTTAGAAATAGCGGGTTTCATGGCACCTGCTGATGAAGTAGGTGGTGATTATTATGATATACTTTATACTGATGATATTGTAACTATTGGGATTGGTGATGTCACGGGACACGGACTCGAAAGCGGAATTTGGATGGTGATGACTCAAACGGCTGTCCGCACCCTGAAAGAAATTAAAGAACTCGATCCAGTGCGTTTTTTAGACACTCTGAATCGCACAATTTATAAAAACTTGCAGCGCATGAACTGCGATAAAAACTTAACCCTAGCTATCCTCAACTATGCCGAGGGCCGAATCAGTATCAGCGGTCAACATGAGGAAATAATTGTCGTCAGAAAAGGCGGTCAAATAGAGCGGATTGACACAATAAATTTAGGGTTTCCCATTGGGTTGGATGACGACATTGCCGATCTAATTAGTGAGGAATTGGTGGAGTTAGAACCGGGGGATGGGGTGGTCTTGTACACCGATGGCATCCCTGAAGCTAGAGATATCGATCGCAAATTCTACGGATTGGAAAGACTGTGTGAAGTGGTGGGGATTAATTGGCACTTGAGTGCCGAACAAATCAAACAAGCAGCCATTGATGACCTGCGGGGATTTATTGGAGAACAAAAGGTGTTTGATGATATTACTTTGGTGGTTCTCAAGCGCACGGATGAGAAGAACGCACAGAATTCCGAGGGATCGCTGGCTGTTGCTTATAATTAAAAATACTTATTATTTGCGATCGCAATTCAGCTACTATCGTTGACCTACAATTATTCGAGGAAGGAATTGGAAGATGCGATCGATGAGCATTTAGCTGACTTTCCTGGTGGTGAAGACTGGAATTAAGAGATTTAACCGCAGAGGGCGCAGAGAACGCAGAGGGAGCTCCCAGAGAGATGAATAATTCCGATGAAGCGCGGATTTGATATTACTTAGGGCAATAAAAAACCTCAGACCCGCAAGTCTGAGGACCGGAGTTCCTGAAAATCGTCACTTAGCAACATTGTCGCCAATTAACAGCACAAAATACAAGAGGGGTGAAACCCAGCACGGCAGCTTTTGGCTTTTACAGGAGTGTTCGCTGTGAGAGATCGAAGCGAGATATATCAATAAGCGAGCGGTCACGTCAGCGCTCCTAAAAAACGCTTTTTATGAAATTGGGATGCTCGCAAATTCTCCCTCTCTCCAATTGCCAGCTAGGGCTCATACTACTGCTTTTTAGCTTCTACCTTTTAGGTTAGGACGGCAACCTTTCTTCCATCGGAATATAAGGAGCACCGTGAGTCCCAGTATATATTTGAGTCGGGCGGTAAATGCGGTTTGCCTCTAGCTGTTCCTTCCAGTGGGCCAACCAGCCAGCAACACGGGCGATCGCAAAAACCGGCGTAAACAAGTCCAGCGGAATTCCCATTTTTCGGTAAACCAGACCAGAATAGAAATCTACATTTGCATAAATTCCTTTGTGACCCAATTTCTCTTCAACCACTTCTTCCAACTTGACAGCAATGTCGTAATAATCGTCGTGGCCGAAGTTCTCAAACAACTGTTCCGCTAACCTCTGAAGAATAGTTGCTCTCGGATCTTTCACCTTGTAAACTCGGTGACCGAAGCCCATGATTTTGTCCTTATTTGCAACGCTCTTCTCGACAAAAGCCCGCACGTTTTCTACCGAACCAATTTGCTCCAACATATCAATCACTTCTTCATTAGCTCCCCCGTGCAGCGGCCCCGCCAAAGTGCCAACTGCTGAAGCAATCACTCCGTAAGGGTCTGTCAGCGTCGAAGCTGTTACCATTGCCGAAAATGTAGAGGCATTAATTGTATGTTCAGCGTGGAGAGTCAGACAAGTGTCAAAAATGCTAGCTAACAGCGGATCGGGTTCTTGCTCGTTGAGCATATAAAGAAAGTTAGCCGAGTAGTCCAAGTCATCCCTCGGTCGCACCGGGTCATTTCCCCGCCGCATTTGCTGGAACGCTGCTACCATTGTGGGAATCTTAGCTAGCAGCCGCACTACAGCTTCTCGAATGTATGCTGGGTTAGCCAGAGCTCTGCGGGAGTAGAACAAGCCCAAGGCGGCCGCTGAAGCTTGCAGGGCGTCCATGGGATGTCCTCTTTCTGGAAAGCATTTCATCATGTCCCGGATGCGATATTTGATCCGGCGGTGATAGCGAATTTCATGCTCGAAAGCTTCGAGTTCTTCCTTTGTCGGAAGTACCCCCCAGATTAATAAATATGAAGTTTCGAGAAAGGAGCTTTTCAGTGCCAGTTCCTCGATGCTAATCCCGCGATATTCCAGCAACCCTTTTTGTCCATCGACGTAGCTAATGCTGGACAAGGTGGCGGGAACACCTTCTAAACCTGGTTTGAATTCGCCGACGACCATTGCGATACCGTTTTGTGTGAGTTCAATCTACTAAAAGTACATTACCAGAAACGAAGATAGTGTCACAGTGTTGACAAATAATCATTTAATTGGGGTTCAGAAACCGGGTTTTTCAACAGACAGCCCGATCGCACCGCTGCGTATTGTCGCCCCTCAAACCCGGTTTCGCCGTCCCAGAATGCGGTTTTAAGAGGGCTGGCGCGTCCTGTTAATGTCGGGGCGGTTCGCTGTTTCTAGTGCAGCAAAAACTTGGGCGCAGTTAGCCAAAACATTTGGCTGCGGCCCACTGGGGAGCCGGTCTCCGGGAGGATTAAGCCGATGATACCTGCTTTTTTGAGAATCAGGGCATCTTGCGATCGAGCCCAAAGCAAAGTTTCTGCCCAGTGGCCTAAGTCTGGTTGGTGGCCCACCAGGGCCAAGCTGCGGCTACCTATTTCCTGCCACTGTTTGTACCACTCCAGCCAGTTTCCGATTTCTCCTGAAGGGGCGAGGGCGCCGGATTCTTCTATTTTGGAACTCAAATCGGCTGTTTGCAGGATTTGGGCGGTTTGCTGCGCCCGCAGTAGGGGGCTGGTGAGAATCAGGTCAAACTGAATTTCGAGTTCGTACAGCCGTTGGGCAATTTTCCTGGTTTTACGATTGCCCTCTTTAGTCAGCGGGCGTTCTGAGTCTGTATCATATTCTTCGGGCTCGGCTGCGATACCGTGACGGATCAGATATAAATCCACTGTCGCTGTCCTTTTGATAGCTGTGCGATGGCTACGCCCCGGCTTACGCCTACGAACTTATGGGTGAAGTTTGGCGCGATCGACATATTTTGCCTATTCTACAACTGCATTGAAATCTGGCGCCGTCATCTGGTTGGCGCTTCTGTAGCGATCGCGCCCTTGTCGTTTCGCATCGTACAATGCTCGATCGGATGCGGCTATCAGTTCATCCGGCGATTTTTCGCAGCAGGGAATCACAGTCGCAATTCCCATGCTCACAGTCACGATCGATCTCACATCAGATTGCTCGTGAGGGATTCCCAAATCTCGGATTGCCTGACGCATCGACTCAGCAACCGCGATCGCCCCTGCAGCATCCGTACTCGGCAGGATAGCAGCAAATTCTTCGCCCCCATACCGCACAAACAAATCGGTGGAACGCTTAACCGCGGCTGCTGCAGCTTTCGCGACTTTCACCAAACAAGTATCCCCAGCTTGATGTCCGTAGCAATCGTTATATCGCTTGAAATAATCTACATCCAACATAATCAACGAAAGCTGTTGTTTGGTCTGCATCAGCCTATGCCATTCCGACTGCAATCGCTCATCAAAACAGCGGCGGTTTGCTACTTGTGTTAACCCATCTGTCGTAGCAATTAATCTTTCTCGTTCCGCCCGGTGTCTTAGCATCTCATCTGCCCGCTTGCGTTCTGTAATATCAGCAAAAGTAGTCACTACTGCATAGGGTTGAGACTGATTGAGATGGAACAGCGGTTGCGAATTAATGGAAATCCAAGTCAGCGTTTTATCCGATTTGTGAATGCCCATCACCACATTCGATCGCCCTTGTCCCGTGCGTAGGGTGAGGATTGCCGGATGCTGTTGGCCCGGGAACGGTTGGCCATCCTCCCGAACGATTCGCCAGTCTAAATCTACGGATGTGCGCCCCATCATTTGCTCGGGGGTCAGCCCGAGAATTCTTTCGGCACTAGCATTACACGCAGTAATTTGTCCGTTTGCTAGCTGGAGTACGACACCTTCTGTCATGCTAGTAATCACAGAACGGTAGCGTTCCTCACTTTCCTGTAATTGACTCAGGAGAATGTTTTTGGCATCAAACTCTGAAGCCAGATGCAGGCTGCTTGCCAGAAACCCGGCCATCAGTTGTAAGGTATGAATATGTGGCTCTGTAAAGGCACAGGGTGTAGCTGAAACAACTTTTAAGACGCCAACCCGATCGTCCTGATAGAACAAGGGAACAACCACCAGTGACCGGATACCAATGCGCTCACAGGCAGCCCGATCCACCCGTGCATCGGTTTCTGAATCCTCGCAAAGCATGATTTGGCCGGTCGCAATACATTTTCCCGATAAACTTGTCGCTACTTTGATCCGTAATCCCACATAGGCGCTGGCGATACCGCTCGCTGCCCGATACACCAACTCATCCCCTTCAAGCATTTCAATCACGGCCCCATCGGCGCCGATCAATTTTTGAGTTCGATCGGTAATCACCGCCATCACTGCATCCAGGTTAGGATTGCGGATGGCGATTTCCTGTTGGGTGGCAATCACCACAGCCAGACGCTGGAACTCTTGTTGTAAGGCTGCTTCTGCTTGCTTGCGATCGCTGATATCCTTCATAAAGCAGTGATGCCCGATCGATCGCTCCTGCGAGTCGTAGGCTGCCAACAGCACCACCTGCTTGTAAAAGATCGAGCCATCTTTCCTGATACCCCGGGCCTCAACCTCCACTCGGCCCTCGGCTAGCATTTTTTGATAAGCCGCCATCATCCTGTGGCAATCGTCGGGATGAACTGTTTTCTGCCAATTCATACCAACCATTTCTTCAGGTTGATAACCTGCTATATTCGCGTAGGCTTGATTAACGGTGATGTACTGTCCGAAAATATCCAGCCGCGAGATGCCTTCGACGGCATTAGCAAGAGCTGTACTCAATTCTCTGAGTTCTGTTTCCGCCTGAACAAGATCTGTAATGTCTTGGGATGTACCAAACAACCGAATGACTTGTCCCTCTGCATTGAGTTCGGCCTGTCCTCTGGCTTCGATATGGCGGATAGAACCATTCGGGAGCAGGATTTTGAGCCGCAATAGATAAGGCACTCCGCGAGTGAGCGCTCGTTGAACTACCAGGTGTAGCTGTTCGGCACTTTCGGGATGGTAAAGCCGCAGGTTTTCTTCATAAGTAGGTTCGCCCAGGGCCCGGGATCGTCCCACAATCTCGAATAGTTCGGGAGACCAGGTAATTTTACCCGTAATCACGTCCCATTCCCAGCTACCCATGCGGGCAACCCGCTGGGCTTCTGACAACCGGGTTTCACTCTTTTGCAGGGCTGTTTCTGTCTGCTGGCGGTCGGTAATATCCTTTTCGTTGACGAGCAACATCGGGTTGCCTGTTACCGGGTCGTCGGTACACCGCACGTCCATCCCGTGCCAGCGAATTCCCGCCAGAGTCATCACTTGAGCTTCCGTGCTAAAGACCTCACCGGACTTAAGAACTGCCATTGCTCGCTCTCCTACCTGAGGGTCAACAAAGCGGCTTAGAAAAGCATTGTCTGTCGCAGAGCCAGGGTGCAGCGCCTCCCCGTAACAGCGCAAGGCCGCCGGGTTTTGCAGCAGCGGCACACCTTCGAGAGTGTAAAGCGAAACCATGAGCGTGGTGTGTCGGAGTGCCTCGATCGATCGCAGGGTTTCTGGTTCGATTTGATGAGCGGTTTCGACCGTACCCTCGACCAAGATTGCCAAACGCCCATTATCAATCCTGATGCCAGAACACCGACAGCCGACAGAAACAGGCTCACCGCCAGGATAAAACGTCCACTGCTCGGACAAGGTTTGGCGTTGCTCAAACTGTCGCACATAGGCCTGCAAGCGAATCCGAGTAGACTCTGACAACATATCCCTAAAGTTGCGGCTCGCGAGTTGCTGCCGCGTGGAAGCATCCCACAGATACAAGGATGCTTGGTTTGCCCACCGCATTTGCCAATCCTCAATATCAAATATCCAGATCGGGTTTTGCAACAAGTCAAAGGCTTTGAGGTGGACAATATCCCCGCTCAGGGAACAGGCAAACTCTGGTTGTAGACAATTTTGATGATGGACTCTTGGCGCGCTTTCTGTATTGGGATCAGTTTGATTCGGTTCTGTTTCGAGTTCCGGCGGTTGATTTGGCCCCAGCACCGGGCGGTGAGATTCCAAGTGCCGCATCCTCAACCCGATGTGCATTGCAACCTGTTGCAGGATCTGAACATCGAGAGGTCCCCACTGACGCGGACTTCGGCAGTGATGAGCAATCAACAGTCCCCAAAGCTTCGGAGATTGCTGCTGTTTGTCATCTAGCAAGACTGGCGCAACTAAATTTGCCTGAACTTGGAGGCGATCGAGCAATTCTACATAACAAGCTTGAAGATGAGCGCGGGGAATATCAGAAATGCTGCTCGTTTGTCCCTGGCTGTAACGCTCTACCCAGGTAGCTTCCAAGCAAGGAGCGTAAATCTGTTTTCCTACGATTCGCGGCCACTGGGCATCAACCGATTCAGCCCATACTACGCCATTTCCTTTTGGTAGGAAGCGATAAATAATCAGGCGATCGGTTTCCAGCAGCACCCTGGTTTCTTCTAGCGCACATTGCAAAATTGTCTCCAGCTCCACGAAATCGTTGATTTGAAGTGCAATTTCAGATTTTTTTTCTATGATTTTCTCTAACGACCAAGAGAAAGTCTGTTTTGTAGACATCTCCGTGTTCCTTTTTTTTTAAGCTATTTTTTACTATTCTACCCCGCAACAAATAAATATAATATTTTTTTCAATCATAAGAATCGGTTTTTGGGTTTATCAAAAAAAATACTTGACTTGTGTTAAAAAAATTGGTAATACTACAACTCGTTGTTTTTGGGAAGTTAGGCAATAATCTAAACTCTCCTGTATGTATTTTACCTTTTCTACGGCGTTTATTTTATAATTACGATCGGAAATCTCCTGCACCAACTATAACAAATTATGATTGAGTTAGCTAATTTATAATTAAATATCAAAAAATCTACCCTGTAGAAGTTTTATAATTGGATAATTATGTTGTGAAGTTTAGTAAACTAGAGTCCACTCAATTTTTTCCCACACCGGGTTTTTTACTAAAATTCTTCGTTGCATCCCTTGAGAATAGTTAAAATACCCGATTTTTTTGGTGTGTATTTTTGGAAAAGGGGGATAAAATTTATTAGTGTTAGCCCTGAGAACTTAACCGGATTTTTCAACCCCGTTACTTCGTTCAAACTGACATCTTGCACCATTTTAAATAAACTTTTTATGCCCGGGTTCTCATGCCCGACCCCTACTACCCACAAGAAAATTTAATTTTTTTGGAACCGACCGGAAAGCCTGTTCATGACAGAGGTGCGCTGGGCGTGAGTTCCAACCATCAATAAGAGTTAAAAAACGAGGTTGATGAGAGTTGAAGTGCGGGCAGGACTGATTGTCAAATTGAGATTTTGCCCGAAACGAGAAAAAAACGCGACAAAACCTGGTAGCAACCGGAGGTCGAACCCAGCATCGCATTTCCAGACTGGTGTTGGAATCAAGACCGCACCTAAAAACTGCCGAGTTAATGATCGTAAACAGGATTGTCTTTAGGACTAATTAATTTAAGCAACTTTTGCTTGATCTGAGCATCGAATACTTCCCATTTGTGCCTTGCATAATCGCTATTTTCATTCCCGCCCGAAAGAAATCCCACCGGAATTTCAAAACCTCCTGCTTGACTTCTGCCACCGCCAAAAAAGCGTCCTTGAGCATCTTGTCCGAAGGCTTCTTTAATGAATTCGTCGGGGTCGAGAGTGAGTTTATTAGTCCGCAGCGACCCAATTACTACTTCAATCTCCTCATCTTTGTCGTGAACAATTGCGTAAACAACGGCTGTATGTACGTTCTCTTCTGTTACTAAAAAGTCCGCCGCTTGGGGAATAGAATCCCGATCGTCATAGCGGAGGTAGCCGATGCCGGCGATCGAAAAATTATTCTGGACAGTGCGGTGTTTGAGCGATCGCTCGATCGCGTCCATCACCCACTTAGAACGAGACGACTGCAACACCGCATTCAGCAACTGCGGGTCGTAAAACCGGCTCAAATAAGCCGCAGCTAAAAAGTCCTCCTCCTGAGCTTGTCTGAGGGCGATCGTATCCGATCGCAAACCGTGCATCAAAGCTGTAGCGCACTTGATGTGGAGGCTGACGCTGCCGTCGAGAGCTAAAAGTCCAGACTGTAAATACTCGGCAAAAATCGTGGCTGTAGCGCGGATTTGAGGGCGCAAATCGATAAATTCTGCGTTCATTTCCCCCTGCAAATTGTGGTGGTCGATGACGGCGGCGATCGGAACTCCAGCCGCTAAAATATACTCGGTTAAATTACAAGTCGTCCCTTGATTGTCGATGAAAGCGCAGCCCTGAAACACCGACAAATCCTTAGTTTTTAATGTTTCCACCGTCCACCGCTGCAACGGCAACCCTGTCAATTTAACTAAGGCAATATTTTCTTGGTGGCTGAGGGCGCCGGCGTAGATAATTTCGCATTGGATATCGTACTGTTCGGCAATTAATTTGTAAGTCCAAGCGCTTGAAAGTGCGTCGGGGTCTGGAAAATCTTGCAGCAATATTAATTGGCGATTGCCTTTGTGCCGATCGAACATTTGGCGCAATTGCTCGACTTTGCGATCGTGCAATTCCTCGCGGAGACGGCCGCGATTCTCTTCGGAAGCAACTTCGGCTTTGCTGCGCCGTTTCGCAGGCGCACTCGCTGGGGGTACAACCTCGCTGCTGGTATCAAGTTCACCTTCGCGGTTGCCCGATGTTCCATCGGAATTGGTAAGGGCGTGGTCTTTCATCATTAAAAATTAACAATTTAACTATTTCAGGATGTGCGCGACATTCTATCTTAAACCCGGTTTCTTTGTAGATGCCTCGTTGTCAAAGCCCATACTTCTGACGAGAAACCGGATTTAAGAGCGTAAATTCTCTCTTTAATTTTTTAATTCATGCAGAGAGTGTCTGTTGCGAGGAACGAAGCAATCTCATAACTAACAACTCCTGCAAAAAACCCCCGCGCTTGCGCTGACAGGGGTTTTAAAGGCCTATTACATATTTTTGCCATTCTTTGTGCATACCGCTCTTAACGTGTTTAGTGACTTCAAAATAAAGACCGCTGTGAGGTTTCCTAGGCGGATAGCGCAGTGGCATTCCCGCTTCTTTCGGCGTGCGGCTGCCTTTATTGACATTGCAGCGGACGCAGGCGGTGACGAGGTTTTCCCAACTGTCGCCTCCTCCGCGCGATCGGGGAATTACATGATCGAGGGTTAAATCGTCCCCCGTATAACTGCAGTATTGACAAGAGTGTGCATCCCGATGCAAGATGTTCCGGCGGGTCAGCGGAATATCTTTATAGGGAACTCGGACATAATGCCGCAGTCGGATCACAGTTGGTAGCGGGAAGTTTGGCGCAATAAATTTCCCGTTGTGTTCTACCTGTTCTGCTTTTCCTTTCAGCAACAAAACTACCGCCCTTCGCCAATTGGTGATGTTAAGGGGTTCGTAGGAGGCGTTCAGCACCAGAACATTGCCCATTGTTGATTATTAAAGAGAATATTTTTTTCGATATTAACACAGGTTCCACTTTAGGTGGGACGGCTTCAGGAAGAGCGAGGCTCAGCAAAAACCGCACCTTTACCCTATTCCTTCGCGCCTGCGCCCCCTATGGCTGCATCTATTTTCTGCCGTCCGTGTTTCTCAGGGAGCTTTTTTCCCGGAGTTTTGGCTTAGATGAGGCCAGTGTGTGCGATCGGCAAAAATTTGCAAAATAAATTTTATTTTTTTCTCTAAATGCCTAATCTTCCCGGCAACAAACAGTTTAACTTTTTAGACTATTAGTAACCTTAAATGAAAAAGCTTATTACTGCTCATGAAATTTCGGCTCTTAAAGTCTGCTTTGAGCGCGTCAATTATTGCCCTTGCTGCTCCGATTTTAGCAAACAGTCCAGCCTTTGCCCAAGCGCCTTCATTCTTTTGCGGCGCTGCTGGCGGCCGCCCAGCTACAATTGCTGTCCAACAAGGCAAAAATATTCCCGTCATTTTGTGGCTAGCTGATAACTATTTCAATGAATCAGGAGAAGATGCGATTACTCGGTGTACCAGAGTCTCAGGAATTCTCAACAACTCGCAACCGCAAGGAAGCTGGGACAATATTGTCACAGCAGGTGCATCCACCACCGGTCAACTAATTATTTGTGCAGCTAATCCTCAAGACGGTTCCTGTAGATTATTATATCAAGTACCCAAAGGTCAAAATCCCGAACAAGCCCGACAAGAACTCTTAAAAAGAGTTACAAATCCTAATGTAAGTGTTTCGCCTGTTAAAGTAAATTGATAGTCATAAGTTATTAGCTACAGGTAGAGACACGGCAATGTCCATTGGTGTCAACTTAAGCTTTTCGTCTGCCAGTCCTCCCGCTCACCCGGCAGTCCGCCAGGGAATGAATTCCCTGTCTAATAGCTAAAGTCCTCTCAAAGAGGACTGAAGAACTCATTAGTCCTCTTGAGAGGACTTTAGCTTTGAGGCAGGGGTTTCAACCCCTGTCGGACTATCGGTTTAACGTGAAGTTGACACCTATGGGCAATGCTGTGTCCTACGTGCTAAAGTCATGTATGACCCTACTTGCAGAGAGTTGAAACTCTTGTAAAATACTTCGGTTGAGTGGTGAAATAATTGCAGCTTTGCTTCAGCAATTCTTCTAACCCTTCAACCTGCCTCAACCAAACAGTGCCGTTGCTTCCAGCTACAGCAATTTGCTTTCCCTCTCGACTCCAACTGACACTAACAACATTCTCCTCGAACTCAAATTGAGCAACCTGCCGCCCCGCTAAATTCCACAGCCGTACAGTCTTGTCAATTCCCACTGTAGCAAGCCGTTCTCCGTCGGGACTAAAACTAATTGATTTCGCATCAAAATGCAAGGTTTGAAATTCCTTAACTAATTCTTTTTCTGACAGATTCCACAGCCCAACTTTGCCATTCAATGTTACTGTAGCAAAGCGATACTGGTGTTGAGCCGGAGTGAAACTGAGCCCAATTGCCTGAATAGGCAGTGTTTTTTTCAGCTTGCCAGACAAATTCCAAAGTCGCACTGTAGATTTGCCATCTAAAGTCGTTATGAAATCGCCGTTTGGGCTAAAATTTACGCTTCTCACTAAGCCGTTGTGACCTGGGAGTTTCAGGCTAGACGATACTAATTGTGGCAGTTTAGACAAATCCCAAATTGCAGCATAGCTGTCTATCCCTGCCGCCGCTAATAACTTTCCGTCGGGACTAAAACTGATGCTGGTAACAGAGCCTTGAATTCCTTTCAAAGTAGAAATATTTTTACCTGATAAATTCCATATTTTAACACTGCTGTCCCTTCCGGCGGTCGCTAAAAAATTACCGTTCGGGCTAAAAGTTACCATATTAACTGACTGCTGTAAAGCTTTCCATTCAGCAATTTTTTGCCCGGAAAAGTTCCACATTCTAACTCGACCGTCTATTCCTGCGGTTGCTAAAATGTGCCTCTTTGGGCTAAAAGCGACGCTGGTAACTGCACCTTTATGAGCTTGCCACTTTATCTTTCTTTGCTGACTTAAGGAGGCTTTTAACTGCTGTGTTTCACTAATTTTATCGAGAATTATTTGTAATGCTAACAGCGGTCTAGTTGCCGGGTATTGTTCTAGCTTATGTTTGTTTTCAACCAAGGTTTTTAATTTTTTCCCGGAGGCGATCGCCCTCAGTAAAGCTTCTGATAAAGCTTCGCTATTTTCTGTCTTTTGAGAAACAGCCAATAATAAAGCATCGCTGCCATTTTGTTCGATTTCAATACTTGCTTGTGCTAGTTTAAACCGCTGGTAAGCGAGAGTTGAAAAGCCGATCGCCGCCAGTAACGATGCTGCCAGTACCGCAGAACCTATGCCGATCCACTGTTTGGCTTTTTGTTTGGCAGAGTCAGCTTCACTCCAAGCTTTTTCGGCATCCCAGACAGCTTTTTTGGTTTCTAGTGTAGCTGAATGCAGCAGTTGATTTTGGTCGCTCAAAATAACTTTCTGGCTGGCAGTCAAAAACTGAAAATCTTCGTTTCTCAAACTTTTTCCTGCCGCCCAAACTAATGCTGACTGCAAATCATTCCCTCGCAACAGTTGGGAATCATCTTCACAGCTAGAATTTAGCCAGACTTTGATGGCTTCCGAGTAAGGCGAGAGTTTTTCTAATTTTTCTTCAATTAATCGTTTGTTAAATACAGCTTCATAAATAGGATTAGAAATTGTTAATTTTTCCCCGCGCTTAACAATTAATCCGCTTAATCGCAACTCCATTTGTTCGGCACTACCATCGGGGACAATTTCAGTTTGTTCTAAAATTTGCTGATACAATCCCAGTCTCCTAACAATGCGCTGGTTTTCTTTGAAAAGCCGATCGCGAATTGTGGACAAATGTTCTGGGACATCCTGAGATTCCCAATTCTCCACTATTTTCAAGCGCACTACCTTTTCAACCCACTCTTGAGAAGAGTGAATTTTATCTTTCTCCCCACCTTGGCGAGGGGGGGCTGGATCATCCTCCCCCCCTTGCCAAGGGGGGGCTGCATCTTCCTCCCCCCCTTGCCAAGGGGGGGCTGGGGGGGGTAAATTCGGGATTAATTCGGCATTTTCCAACAATAGTTTGCACAGCTTTTGAGTCAGGAACGGCTGCCCGCCCGTCCAATACAAAACCTCTCTCAAAACTTGATTAGGGCAGTTTGTAAACTCTGCCAACCCCGCTGCTAGCGGTTGAGCTTCTGTTTCGTCAAAACCAGTTAATTCGATCGCCTTGCCTATATTAAAAGGGGTATTGCTGCTGGCATTTTTCTCGCGGCACAAATCCGTTGGCGATGCTACGCCTAAGAGGGCCCAAGTTAGGCGATCGAACTCTGAATTGTTGGCGCGCTTGTTGT
The DNA here is from genome assembly GCF_036701905.1 of Microcoleus sp. MON2_D5. Taxonomy (NCBI): domain Bacteria; kingdom Bacillati; phylum Cyanobacteriota; class Cyanophyceae; order Oscillatoriales; family Microcoleaceae; genus Microcoleus; species Microcoleus sp. MON2_D5. Next base: position 20,391 of record NZ_JAUBRM010000008.1, on the reverse strand, counting down.
AGCACGATCGAATTAAGGCTAAAAAATCGTCGGCGGGAAAATCTAGGGCGAGAATGCTGTCGATTTCGTCAATAAAAATGACAATATTGCTGGAAATGTTGGGTAACAGTACGGTTTCGATGAATTCGCTCAATCTTTGAACCGGGGTTAAAAAATTGCGATCGCGCCACCAAGTCCGCACGTTGACAATATCGGACAGGTTAAAGTTATTTTCGAGAATACGTAGCAAACCAGCATACCACTGTTCGGGAGTGACGCCGCGGTTGCCAATTTCCGAAATGTCGATCGCAGCACAAGCAATTCCTTCATTTCTCAGCCGCTGAATTGTCCGCACCTGCAAGCTAGATTTGCCCATTTGCCGGGAATTCAAAACATAGCAAAATTCCCCGGCTTTCAATCCGTTATAAAGGTCGTCGTCGGCTTGCCTCTTGACATAATTCGGAGCGTTATTTGTCAAACTCCCACCGACTTGATAGTAACTGGGCTTTGTGGTAAAATTCATAAAATAAAAAAGAACATTCGGCGGTTTAAACCGCTCAAGAGTCAAACGAAGTCCCTCTCTAAGAGACTAAATAATCGAGGGCTTATTATAATTTTGTATGATTAATTGTACCACAATCAATGAATATACTTAATTAAATCTCAGATACAAATGGCTAAAAAAGTGGCTAGATGAGTATTTTTCCTTCTTCCTTCTTCCTTCTTCCTTCTTCCTTCTTCTTACAGCATGAAAACTGATTGGACTGGATATAACGACGACAAAGACAAGTTAAGAGCTGAAATTTGGTCTTTGCTGAAGCAGCAAGCCGCATCTATTGGCGATCCGTTTGGTCATATCCCCAACTTTGTCGGTACTGAGTTGGCGGCCGAAAGATTGGCAACTTTACCAATATGGCAACAAGCAAAAACGATTAAGTGCAATCCAGATTCGCCACAAATTCCGGTGCGATGGCGTGCTTTGCAGGAGGGAAAACGCCTGTATATGGCAGTACCGCGATTGACAGACGAGCGCTGTTTTGTAGAGTTAACTGCTGAAGATTTGCAGCGGCAAAATATATCGATTGCCGAAAGTGCGATCGCCCGCAAAGCACTGAGTTGCGGAAAATTGGTAAGTTTTGCAGAAATGGAGCCAATTGATTTAGTAATAGTCGGCTGCGTAGCAGCAGGGCGCCACGGTGGAAGAACCGGGAAAGGTGCAGGGTTTGCCGATTTGGAATTGGCTATGTTGAAGGAATCCGGGTTAGTACAAATGGATACGCCAATTGTGACAACAGTGCATCCTTTGCAAATAGTCGAAGATTCGCGTTTGCCAATGCAGGCTCACGATTGGGCGCTGAATTGGATTGTTACTACTGAGGATGTAATTGAGACTAATACAAGTTATCCGCGTCCGACAGGGTTAAACTGGGATAGTATACGGCCGGAACAGTTGGAACAAATTCCGATTTTGCGAAAGTTAAACGAACCGCGAAGGCGCGAAGGACGCGAAGAATGAAAGAAAGAAGAGGAAGAAGGTAATTTCAAATAACAATATTATTATTTATCTCAAGGCAAAAGAGAATTCACAGCGATCGCCCCGATTTCTATCCCTTCAATAATAATCGGTATAACAGCCGATCGCCCGAAATCCAACCTTTGACTATAATCTGGCTGCTCAACTTCAACAAGAGGTTGAGAGTACACCTCAACCAGTCCTTCAACAAGATTCACAATCCAATAAATCGCAATTCCAGCGCGGGCATAAATCCGTTTTTTTACAGTTCGATCGCGCTGAAGCGTCGTATCTGATACTTCAATAATAAGCGCAATATCTTCAGCACCCGGATGCCGATCGACATACTGTCGCGTATCCCCTCGAACAACCACTATATCAGGTTCGGGTTCGCTGTTGGATAGCGTGATCGGTTCTTGAGAATCGACATACCAACCACGGGGTAAAATATTCTCTAAAGCTGTTCTGACAAGACGAGTTGTGACTCGATGCGGTGGATTTTTGGGCATTTTGAAAACCAGCCAACCTTCCAGCAATTCTACAGAGTCATCATCCGTGAGAATGCCAGCTTGAATTATCGCATGATACTGCTCGATGCTCAAGCGCAAAATCAGATCGTTCGGAATTGCTGCAACGCTTTCGACGGGCGACATAACTGTATAGCCGAGTTGATTATTGTCTTATTTTACCGTTTATTTAACGAACCGCGAAGGCGCGTTACGCAGAACGGCGCGTAAGCGCTAGGAGGCGAAGGAAGAAAGAAGAAGAGGCAGAAGGTAATTTCATAATATATCTACTTTGTGGTGAACACGCGCCATGCAATGAAAGCTGTAAAGGCTAGATAACCAAACACGGTTATCCAGTCTAGCCAATTATCGGATGTTATCAAAAAAATATCGTTCATGGGTATCATTCACCTGATTATTACTTACCGCACTTACGCACAAAATTTTACACGATCGCGCTCAAGTGCGATCGAAAATATTGTCGATACAGTTCGCACCTCGGCACGCACTCGTTCCCCTGCAATTTCACCAACCCCAAACTTTCCAACTTAAACGCCTGCATTGGCTTTAATTGCACGGGATTTTCTGCCTGTGCAATCTCTCTCATCCCCTGGGCCAATTCTGGATATTCTTCTAAATTCCATAGTTGCCGGCGCAAATGGTCGCTGTAAATTCCCGCATCTGCGATCGCAGTTTCTTTTAATTCATCGAGTGTCAAACCCGATCGCGAAATGTGATATAATGCAACTCGCACTAAATACGGATGTCCGCCGACAAGGGCCATCAATTCCTCAACTTTCGCCTCCGACCAATTCAACTGGTGGCGCGCTGCTAAATCTTGTATTTGCTGATGGTTGAATTCTGGCAAATCTACTGGCAGCCCGACGTTGAAAGGCGATTGATTGATGTTCATTGGGATGTAAACTTCGGTGGAGTGAACTACAATTAACCGCAGTTTTTTCCATATATCGCGCCGCTTCGATTCTTCGTGCCACGCCCGCAGCAGTCCTAAAAAGTCTTCGGCAATGTCGGGATATTGGAAAACGCGATCGATCTCGTCTAATCCTAAAATTAAAGGACTGTCGATTTGCGGTAAAATGTATTTTTCAAAGTAATCTTTGCAGTTGACTTTGCTGCCAAAAATCTCGTCCCAATAATCGTCTAATTGATTGGGTAAGTGCAACTCGCGGCCGACGTAAGCGCAAAACCATTTTAAGAATTTATCTAAGTTGGCAAATACGCCTTTATCTACTAACTGAAAAGTTAGCGGCACGGTGCAATAACCTTGACGGGCTCCGTGATGCAAAATTCTTGCCATCAAGGAAGTTTTGCCCATTTGTCTCGGTGCTTTGATTCTAATTAACGCGCTGGGCTGCACAATAGTTTGATAGCAGTTTTCTTCGATGGGCGGGCGTTCTACATAAAATTGAGAAGCGACATCCACTTGTCCTCCCGGTAATTCCGGTTCGGCGGCGGGTAGAGGTATTTCGTCGCTGCTAATTTCTAATAGCTGTTTTTGCGTTAAATCTTCCGTTTTTTCTGTGACTGGTGCGGGTTTTTCTGCTAGCAAATTCAGAACTTCTTCGATAATAATTGGAGTGTCGGCGGTGGTTTTCCATTCCCTCTGTTTGATGCGGTACAGATAGCCCCGCAAGTCGTGATTTAGAGGCGCGTTCAGGGAAAAACCGACGCGGATGGGCAGAATTATTGGTTTTCTGTCAGGGCGGGAGTCTTGCAGTTCTTTTGCTTGCTGAACTTGATATGTTAGTAGTTCGCTTTGGTTTCCCGTTGGCGGCAAAAGTATCAGCAAATAATCGCATTCTTGAAGGAATAAATTAATGCGATCGAACCAATTATCTCCCAATCTAATGTTATTTTCTGCTGTGAAAACTGTATGACCGATCGCGCTTAAGGCTATTTCTAACTGTTTTCCTAACTCGCGATCGGGTTCGGCGCTGCGATAACTGACAAATACTTTAACAATTCTGCTGCTGGTGCCTGTTTCCCCCGCTGGTGACAAATTGTCCAGCTCGTCTAAATTTTCCGGTTCCTCAAGTTTAGCCGATCGGTGGTCGCTAGCAGCCAGAGTCATTTCAAAAGCCGCGAACAACTGTCGAATTTTACTCAAATCCGCACCTTCTCTACCCTGCTTAATTTTGCTGACTGTATCGGCACCGACACCAGACTCAGCCTCGATTTCAGTCAGAGTACCTCTAATGTTATTTCGGTCAGACCATTCTTGGAGCGCCTCGTTAAGTTTCTTTAAGCCAGAGGCAGTGAGAATGCGACCGCGATCGCGTTTTGACTTGAGCACTTCGCTTGCAGTGAAAGGGGAACGAATCTAGAAATTTTAACGCCTTAAGTTCCTATTTTGGGGGATTTTAAGGGAGATAGTCCGCGAGGCGGAATTTAAGAAATTTTACGGTCAGAGGTTTTTTGGGCGATCGACTCCTGAAACTCTGTCCTGATAACGGCTTCAACAGTTGAATATATTTGAGGAGAAAAAGTTTTTCTTAACTCCCCAATCTCCGCCGCTAATCACCGCTTAACTTTTTAGAGTAGATACACCAAGCAAAAAAGGAGCAGCCAAATGAGCAAAATCTTACACAGACTGGCAATGGCCGCTTTGGGAACCGCCGCCATTTTCACAATTAATACACTTAATAATTTAACAGAAGCATCAGCCGCTGGTAAATTTGACCAACCAGAAATTTATCAAAACACAATTTTTCCACTTGGTGTACCGGGTCAGTTGCATAAATAGGGCAATTCATTGATTGATTGATTTAATTGAATTAAGGAGAAATTATGAAGTCTACACTGTGTTCGCCACAACCTATAGCTACCAAATCTGACTCCGTTGACGCTGATGCGATCGATGCCTGCACTGCGCTTGCATGGATGGAATTGGTAGCATTAGATGCTAGCGCTCTCACGGGGGATGATTGGCTGGCTTTGTGCGATGATATAGATAGCGGGGAAATCTACCGCTGCTGGTTTTTGTGGCGCGATCGCGAAGTTAGCGGTAATTGGGAAGCTTACGATCCTTTGACCGATCGCCGATTTGTTGCTAAAGGAAAAGTGTTTCTCAAAGCTGCGATCGACTCGCTCGAAGATGCTAGAAATCGGGAAGTCGCCTAACTTGAATTCATCTCAGGTGAATAAAATTTGTGCCTACAAAACAAGAATTCGGCCAAGAGAATTCACCACTGTACAAACTTTCGTCCGCCTGCGCGAGACAGGAAGAAAAAGGGGTAATAGAACCGGATCTGATATCAGTCCCGAAAACGGAATACTCTCAAAGCAAATAAAAAACTTACGGCTGCGGGCAAGAGTTGACTGTATGATGCTAGGTGCTTCGTCTCGAAAGCGGTTGAAAACGTTTTTCCAGCCGCTTTCTCGTTGCAGCCGTTAAACTCTTTCTCTTCAAACATGACTCTAAAACTGCGATGGCTGTTGCCGGCCGCCCTTAGTCTTTTCTCGATCGCCCTGCCCGCAAAAGCTGATACACTAACATCTTGGCACTTCGATCCCAGGGGAAATCAGCTCAATTTAACCACAGATTCAGGAGTTCAGCCGGAAGTCAAACTAATCGCCAATCCCACCCGCTTAGTAATTGACTTACCGGGAATAGTCTTGGAGTATCCCGAAAGTCCTCAAAGTTACAACTCAGCTATTCAACAAATTAGAGTCGGGCAGTTTGACAGCGGAACTACCAGGTTAGTAATACAATTAACTCCCGGTTATAAGTTAGACCCGCAAAAAGTCCGAGTCATTAGAGAATCTGCCACGCGCTGGTCGTTTCAGTTGCCAAATCCCGAGGAAATAGCGGGCAACGAGTCTTTTATACCCACAGCTATTACCAGCGTAGAACAACAAGCAGCAGGTCAAGTTACGCCCACTGTTTCGCCGGGAAATCAGAGAAACTCTTCCAATGATTTGGTGATGTCAACCGGCTCGGAAATGACAGCCATCAAGCCTCAAATCGAAAGTGCGATCGAACAGTATAGATCCCTGAGCGCCGGAATGTTTTTTCTGGATTTAGATACAGGAAACTATTTGGATATCAAGGGCGATCGAGTATTTCCGGCCGCCAGTACCATCAAATTACCAATTCTGATTGCTTTTTATCAAGATGTAGACGCGGGCAAAGTTAGCCTAGACGAAACATTAGTTATGAAGCCCGACTTAGTTGCCAGCGGTTCTGGCACTATGCAAGACGAACCAAATGGTACTCGGTTTAGCATCAGAGAAACCGTAGATAAAATGATTACCATCAGCGACAATACAGCCACCAACATGATTATTGAACGTTTGGGGGGAATTGCTAAACTCAACGAGCGTTTCCGCAGTTGGGGATTAACTGATACCAGAATTCGTAATTGGTTGGGAGATTTTCAAGGGACAAATACCACAAGTTCTGTGGATATGGTAAAGTTGCTGGCGATGCTATCTCGCGATAAATTAGTTTCTGAATCGAGTCGGGAACAAGCTTTAGAATTACTGCGACACACAACAACTAGAACGCTTTTGCCTTCCGGTTTGGGCCCGGGAGCAGTTATTGCTGACAAAACCGGAGATATCGGCTTTGTAGTTGGCGATGCTGGAATTATTGATATGCCCAACGGCAAGCGTTATTTAGCGGCAATATTTGTAAAACGTCCTTACAATGACCCGATTGTGAGAGATTTTGTGCGTCGGATTTCGCGGATTGTTTACAATTATTTAGACCAACCTGCGGCGAAAGTACCGGATAATTTGCGTTGAGCAGACAATTCGGCGATTGAAATCGCTACTAAACAAACAAAGTCCGCCTTCGCGGACTTGAAGAGAAGATTTTTAATTACTAATCACTATTAGACCTGTTGCAAAAATAATTAGGACGGGCAAGATGCCCATCCCACAAGAGTTATTTTTTCTTGTGGGATGGGCATCTTGCCCCTCCCATCAATTGATGAAAAGGATCTTTGCAAGATGTCTATTCTTTGCGCTCGACAGCGACAGTCAAATGAGCCGCAACTGCCCCAACTGTAGCAAGTACAGCAGCAATTGGAAACACTACTGAGCCTGCAACGCCGCCTACTAATCCCGCCATCAGCGGAATGTCTGCCAAAGTCCGCCCTTGCGAGTTTTTGATGACGAGGTGGCGGAGTTTTCCTTGCTGAATTAGTTCTTTGACTTTACCAATTAGGCTGTCGCCGCTAATCTTAAATTCTTCAACTCTGACTTTTTCCTCTGTTGCAAATTCTGAGGCGTATAAAGGAGTTTCAACTGTTGGGTTGGCTGAATTTCCTGCCGCTGCTGTTTCGTCTTGTAGAATTGTTACTTGTTGTTCTTTTTGTAAGTTCATTTTGTGTAAGGGCGGGTGAAAACCAGCCGTTTAATTTCTATACTCTTATCTTCGGCGATCGCACTTGGGAATGACAGGCAAGGAAACCCTACAATCTGCATTCGTACTTTCCACCCCCGCCTTTTTACTCAAAACTTTATTTTTGTCTGGTTAGATCGGAGCGGGTTTATCTATTCCTAAAGGTAGAGAAGATATTTTTGAAACAACCCGTCTCTAGATACAAGTAAGGTGCGTACTGCCACCCATGTCAAGGTGGCTGCTGTGTGTTGAATTTTTAAGTTGGACACCAAGCGAACTAAAGTCAGGGAAAATTATTAAAATTAAAACTTTATATTTCTACAATGACTTCAAAAGTGATTGCTATCTAGGCACAATCAAGCTATGGCTTGCAATGCCAGTTCTCAAAAGCACCCCATAGATAGCGATCGCATTGGCGAAGCACAATATAATCAGAAATGCAAACCGACTACATCAACGAACATCTGAATCAAGATATTAAGCTTGCAGATTTAGCTCAATTGCTGGGCATGAGTCAATTTCATTTCAGCCATCTGTTGAAGCAGTTGATAGGCACATCTCCCTAAGAATATTGGCTCGCCCAACGGGTAAAACGGGCAAAGCAATTGTTGAAACTTTCGAGCTTGAACATAAAATGATTCATTTTCTCGGTTGTGCCGATGGGTCGGCGTACCGCCACCAGGTGTAACAATTACCTCACAAAGCGCATAGGCTTCCCTGTTTCTTCACCAACTGCCTTGAAGGTATAGAGGTCTTGACCAAAGTAGTAAGAACGACCTTGACCGGGTTCAACAAAAAGTCCGTCTTGATGAATTGTAATTTGTTAATTGGTAAAGCGAAGTGTTAGCTGGCTGGGATGGCTTTTTGTGGAATCTTCTTCACGAATTCAGAGTTTTCTCAATACGCCGATCGAGGATCAGCCACATTATCGCAACTAAAACATACAGCATGAAAGCCAACCATGAGTTGACAAAAGAAAGCAGGATTGCTACGGCATAAATCACCACTGATAGCTTACCCTTAAAGTCTCGCCCCAGTGCAATTGCCAGAGTGGAATCTTTACCGTGGTGAGAAATAAGAGCACGAGTAAGAATAAAGTAAGCGATCGCAGCCAACAACAGCACTGTGCCATAAAGCGCAACTGGCCAGGCGGCGAAGTGGTTCTCGCCTGTCCAGCCAGTGACAAAGGGAATGAGTGACAACCAGAACAGCAGATGCAAATTAGCCCACAAAACATTACCATTGACCTGCCGAGCCGCCTGTAACAAGTGATGGTGGTTGTTCCAGTAGATACCAAGATAAATAAAACTGAGTACATAGCTCAGAAATACTGGGACTAGCGGACGCAGCGCAGCTAAATCAGCTTCATGGGGCACTTTCAATTCCAGCACCATAATGGTGATGAGAATGGCGATTACACCATCGCTGAACGCTTCTAACCTGCCTTTACCCATTTTTGTACATCCTCCTTTTCTGCTTGCGCTGGCGATCGCTCCTAATTCCAAAAATAACTTAGCATAAGGTCGGTTGCAGTGAAGTGTTATACCGATCGGCGATCGCTTGCACTTACCAACAAAGCTAACGATTTTGCTTGTTGGCAAATTTTCTTGTTCTGTGACATTCGTTGTCTTCAAGCTCTGCCAAAGCTTCAATACAATTAATCTTTAGCTCGTCCTCTGGCAAAATCTTCATGGCTTCGTGAATCATGCCATATTTATCGCCGAGCGTAATAGTCTGTGCCATACATAAACTTACGAAATCTGGGCAGCTTCTAGATCTTGATATAGAGACTCTGCTACACCCTGATATGCTTTATCGAGCTCTTCGTGTTTGACTGCTCGAAAAAGAGTAAAAATAACTTGCCCAAAAATTGGATCTTCGTCAACTGCCCAAATTACCCTTAGTGTTCGAGAAATCCGTAGTGTGTAGAGTGAAGATTCGTAACCATTAAGATTTGTCGGTAAGCGCAGGCGACGCAGCTTACGATAGACATCAGCTTTTTGAGTGGGGAAGAGGCTGGCGCAATCGTTGATTTTTTTAATCACTGCTGCTTTTTCATCTTCACTCAACTTAGCAATATCTTTCTCAAAGCCCTTTGTTGACTCCATTAAAATATCTACGTTATAAACCGCCAGTCTGATTAAGTCTATTATACGGCTAAGCTTTACTTACTCATGATAATTATATACAGGAGTCTCAATAATACGAACAGGATCTTCTTCATTCAGAATGAGCTGCTGCAAATGCTTGACAACGGAAGGATCAAAAAACTGTTCTCCAGTCTCCTCGTTTACACGAGAAGGTACGTTCTCAACTAAGTAGAACTTGCCGTTGAGTTGTAGTGTGTAAGTTACTCGACAATTAACTAGAAATTCTTGGTCATCATTCATCATTGCTAATATTTCGCCTCATTGTAAAGTTGTCACACCATCGATCGTGGTCAGGTTGATACACTGCGATAATTTTAATTAACTCTCGCATGGGATAACTGCATTTGACATGAATTGGTCGTTGAGCTTGGGTGAAGCCACAAATAACATAACTTGAATTATGTTTACCGTGATGGTAGTCTCTAATTAGTTGTCCATTAGCAATTGCCTCTTTAATTTCATCGACTTGAATCCGATCCATTATAGACTGGCCTACAGCATAATTGGAGAACTCAAATTTATTCCTGGCGACTTTGTGGCGAATTTCCATGACAGGGTGATTGCACAAGCCCAGATGAGGAGCAAGCAACCCAAGATAAGCATAAGCCACTGCATTATCAGGATTCAACCAAAATGATACAATAAACTCTCTCAATGCCTCATCATTGTTATTGTCTAAGTCGAGATTAAGTTTCTTTTCTGCTTGGCGAGCTGCGTGGATGGATCTAATCTGACACAAAATTATCTGAGCTAATATAGCACTTTTTAGTGGCAAAAACATATAAAGGATTAAGAGTGACTCAGGAATTCTGCGTTTCATTAAATTTATTCGGGATTTTGTTAATTAGTAGAGCGAATTGACAATACTTCGGACAGTTTTTTAACTGCCCTGTAAGCCGAGGGCGAGGAAGCCCTGCCATTTTTGACGCATTTTCTGAAACGAGTGCGCGCTTGCTCAAACGAAATAAAAAATAGTCCAGTATATTATAGCCACTAAGGGTTTCAGAGACTCGATTAGATCTAAAACTGTCCGAAGTATTGAATTGAGCAATATCTTAATATCGAAATTTTATCCATATGGTTTTTGTTTGTCAATCCCCACTGCCGATCGCACTTCAGTCAAAGTTTACCCATTTATCAAGATTTAGATAGTCTAAAAAATCCAGTTCGCCCTTGTCTTGAAAAACTTTCATCGGAACGACAGACCATATCCATGCAACCGGACAGGATCGAACTTGCGTTAAACTAAGTCAGGTAAATGACTTTCTATACTCATGACTATTTTTACTCTGCGATCGATCAAAAAAGACTTCGGCATCAAGGAACTCTTGACAGATGCCAGCTTCAGCCTGGATGAAGGCGATAAAGTCGGACTCATCGGCACCAACGGTTCCGGGAAATCAACCCTGCTGAAAATGATTGCAGGCTTGGAGTCGATCGACTCTGGCGATCGCTGGGTCAATCCAGGGTCTACAATTGTGTATCTCCCCCAACAGCCGGATTTAGACGAAAATCACACTGTCTTAGAGCAAGTATTTGCCGACAGTGGCGAACAAATGGCTTTAGTGCGAGAATACGAGGAAATTTCCGCTCAATTGTCCCACGGCAAAGGCGATACAGACAAGTTGATGGCGCGTCTGTCTGCAGTGTCTGAACGCATTGATGAGGTGGATGCGTGGGATTTGGAAACCAAGGCTAAATTGATTTTGACCAAGTTGGGGATTGAGGATTTTGATGCGAAAATTGCCGATTTGTCCGGCGGCTACCGCAAGCGAATTGCCTTAGCAACAGCCTTGTTGTCCGAGCCCGATGTGTTGCTGATGGATGAACCGACAAACCACTTGGATGCGCTGTCTGTGGAGTGGTTGCAGAACTATTTGAACGGCTATCGCGGTGCTTTGCTGCTGATTACGCACGATCGCTATTTTCTCGATCGCGTTACCAATCGCATCCTAGAGATCGATCGCGGCGACCTTTACAATTATGCTGGCAATTACGCTTATTACTTGGAGAAAAAAGCCCTAGCTGAAGAATCGGCCGCCAGCACTGTTCGCAAACACGCCGGTGTATTGCGGCGCGAATTGGAATGGCTCAAACGCGGGCCAAAAGCGCGGAGTACCAAGCAAAAAGCTCGGATCGATCGCATTAAAGATATGCGAGCCCAGGAGTTCAAAACAGCCAACGGCAAAGTCGAGATTGCCACAGCGGGCCGCCGGATTGGTAAGAAGGTGATTGAGTTATTGAATATCTGTAAAGCCTATGGCGATCGCACTTTAATTAAAGATTTTACATACAATTTCACACCCGAAGACCGGATTGGAATTATTGGCAGCAACGGTGCGGGAAAATCGACGCTGATGGATATCATCACCGGACGCATTCAGCCGGATTCGGGTACAGTCGAAATTGGCACAACCATTCATATCGGTTATTTTGACCAGCATTCAGAGGATTTGACGCCCAACGAAGACCAGCGAGTTATTGAATACTTGAAAAGTGTGGCGGAATTGGTGCAAACGGCGGATGGGGAAATCATTACCGCTTCTCAAATGTTGGAAAAGTTTCTGTTTCCACCGAACCAACAGTATGCACCGATTAACAAACTTTCCGGCGGGGAAAAGCGCCGATTATTTCTGTTGAAAGTGCTGATGAGTGCGCCGAACGTGCTGATTTTGGACGAACCGACAAACGACCTGGACGTGCAGACTTTGGCGGTTTTGGAGGATTATCTCGAAGATTTTAACGGCTGCGTGATTGTGGTGTCCCACGATCGCTATTTTCTCGATCGCACGATCGACATGGTTTTCGCCCTAGAACCGGGCGGCAATTTGCGTTTGTATCCCGGCAATTATTCGGTGTATTTAGACTACAAGAAAGCCGAAGAAGCCAAAGAAATCAAAGGGCAAAAAGAAAAAGAAAAAAATACACGCACCGCTGAATCTAATAATTCTAAAACCCCAACTTCCACTCAAAAATCTACCAAAGTTTCCTTTAATGAGAAGCGGGAATACGAACAATTAGAAAGTCAAATTCCGCAGATGGAAGCAGAGAAACAAGAGATTGAAAAGAGGTTGTCTAACAATGCTCCCAGCGGGTTTGCCGAGGTGAAGAAGTTATCGGATCGTTTGGCTCAGTTGACGCAGCAGATCGATCGGGCGACTGAGCGCTGGTTGGAATTGGCGGAACGGGTGGGTTAATTTGGGTTGTCCGAGTGTTGTCTTTAGCTCCTGCTCACAATGACAGGAGCTAGAGTAATTATGGCTGAAAAAATTTCCTGCTCAAACGAATATATATTGACAAATTTCACTATTTTTTTCTTTTTGTATTACAAATAGTTCTGTAAAAAAAATATTACGAATAATGCTTGTTTAGCAGACAATTTGGCAACATTTGACAATTTATTACCTAAGTGTGATGAAGCTATGGTACTATTAAAGTTATAAAATCGGTTGCTTGTTACTACTCTCAAGTAAACTGACCAACAAACTTAAGACGAGTAAAAGTCTGAAAGCCTTGTTAAACCTGCAAGGCGATCGGAAACAGCGCCAAAAAACCCGCTTTTTTTGCGAGAGCCTCAAGTAAAGCTGTATGTCAAAAACTGGGAAGACCCGGAGGGTGGGGTTGACACAAGCAGTAGAATATGCAGTAAAAGTCAGCGTAAGCAAATAAGACTGGCAGCAGAAAACAGGGACTAAAAGGCCCAAAACAGGTAAAAAAAAAGTCGATCGGGCAAAGTAAGTTGGCCGAGGACTAAAAATATGGTGATGAGTGAGATACAATTGACCTGTTCCGAGCCAAGAATTGGTCAACATCACAAGTATCCTGTAGAAGTCAAAAGTTAACAGTCTCAGGGTTGTCGAGCAGCGCGAATCAGAGAAAACTATGCCTCAAAAAGTAATCGCCAAACAGATGTCTTTGGAATCAGCGTCCGATCCGATCTCCGTGGTTGCGACCGTGGAAACAGTGCCAGCCGAAGCAGTGGCAGTAGAGTCCTACGCCGATCGGTTGATGGACGAACTGTTTGAAGGAGTCGATCGAGCATTCGACGGCAGCGACGGACTGCCATCGGAACCAGTGCAGCCTGAATTCGTGGCGCTCAAGTCGATCTCTGTACCTCAAATAGTTTTGTCGCAGTTGGCACCCCCCCAGCCGCAGGGGGGCGAAAAAGACGTAGAAGCGATCGCCCGCCAAGTCGCCCTAGAAACAGCCAAAAAACAGCAGTCCAAACAATCATTCGACAGAATCCTGCTGGGAGCAGCCTGTGGGTCGCTGCTGCTAGTCATGGGCTTGTGGCTGGCAAGCCGGTCGGGACTGGTGCGCTTGCCCGCCGCCTCCGCACCAGAGAGGCCCGCAGCAAGCGGCAAAACAGCACCAGACACCCCGTTTGTCGAATACGTGCAGCGTTCGCTAGAAGCGATCGAACAAAAAAAAGCACCCCAGGCCAACCCGCAACTAGCAGGAGTTCCCGGAGTTGCCACTCCAGGGACGCTGCCGAGCATTTCAATTTCCGGCGCGCCGCCGGCAACCGCAGGTCTTTCGACAGCAGTCAACCGCATCGCTGATGCCCTAGAACAAGTCGGCGCGCAACCGGGAGCACCTGCACCCCAAATCGTAGTCATCCCTCCCCCCGCTCAGGTGACTGTGGCTCCGGCTGCTCCGGTAGCTGCTGCTCCGGCTGCTCCGGTAGCTGCTGCTCCGGCTGCTCCGGCTGCTCCGGCTGCTCCGGTAGCTGCTGCTCCGGCTGCTCCGGCTGCTCCTCAAACCGCCGCAGTTTCGCCCTCGCCGGCGGCTCCAGCCTCCGGTCGAGCGATCGCCGCCGCCGGCACTCGATCTCCCCTCGCGGCTTCCCCTTCCCCGTCGGAGTCTCCACAGCCGAAGATTTTGGCTCGCGAAACCGAACCGGCACCAGCACCAGCGCCCGCAGCCCAGCAAGCCGCGCCCGCGCCCGAGCAATCGGCACCGGCCGTCAGCAGCGCCCCGACTTCCGCCCACACGCTGGTAGGGATTTTGGAGTTGGGCGATCGATCGGCTGCTTTGTTTGAAGTAGACGGCGTAGCCCGCAGAATTTATGTGGGCGAAAGCATCGGCGCTAGCGGTTGGACGCTGGCAGAAATCAAAAATCAAGAAGCAGTGATCCGCAAGGGAGGAGATGTGCGATCGGTTTTTGTCGGCCAAAAGTTCTAATCAGTTATCAGTCATTAGTCATCAGTCATTAGTTATGAGTTAGGTCATCGGTAATCAGTAATGGGCAGCGATCGGGCTGTATATCACGAGCAGTGAAAACAGTTATAATATAAGAACCGCCAAGACGTTCTTAATTGCTGAAACCATTGCTCTTATTACTTCTTGCTTCTATCCGTTAAATCGGTTAGCCAATTCGTTGCCGAACTTTCTTCTGCTATAACTAACAACTCAGGAGCAATAATCGATCTCCAGTGACTAAGAACCAATGACTAATAACTAATGACCAATGACTAATGACCCAGGACTAATGACTGAGGAATTATAAAAAATGGGCTTATTTGATGATTTCAACCGCTTTCTAGAAACCCGATTAGAAGAATTTTTGCGTAGCAATCCCCATCTGGAATTGCAGGCAATAGAAGAACAACTGAAGGAACAAGAAGAAGACACTCTGCGGCTGATTCTCGATATTCAAAAACAAGAGAAAAAACTGCAAGCCGAAATTCTCTCCGCCGCTCAAGAAATTCAGCGTTGGAACGATCGCATCAACAAAGCTAAAGCTGCTCAAAGGCTCGATTTAGCTCAAGCCGCCCAAGAGCGGCAAGCCGCTTTGCTGCGTCAGGGAAATCAGCGCTGGGGTCAAATGCAAGGCTGCAAAGAACGGATTGAAAAAGCAAAAGAACTGTACCGCCAAATTCAAGTACGGCGAAAAGAAGTCCGAGCAAAAGCAGCCGAAGCTGCAACTCGCACGACCACTAAAACAGAGCCAAATTGGGATACAAAGGGTTGGAATCAGAGTTCAAATTATAACAGTTTTAATGCGGCAGATCCTTTAGAAGAAAAGTTTCAACACTGGGAAGCTCAGGAAGAACTAGATCAAATGAAGCGAAATATAGGCCGATAGTTACGAAATTGTCCCCTTTTTTTAGGGACTGGTTCACTCGAAACTCGGATTCCCAACGCTTATACTCGTCAACCCCCCAGACTCTCAGGTATGGCGATCGCTGGCTCAGACTTTATATAATTACCATCCTAAACTTGTAGGGACAATTAATCAATCATCCCTACCATATTCTCACCTAATTAATTAGCGTTGCACATTTATGGTATAAGCAAAAGCTCTAGTCAACTAACAAAACCTATGATTTTTCCGGGCTGTCAATCCACCAATATCAATAAAAATGGCTGGAAAAGAGGTAAACAAAACCATATTTGTTGAGAGTGCCGTCGGCAATTTATAGATGTTTATTCTGAGGCCCGGTTATCTCCAAGAGGTAAAAAACCCGTGTCTCCATCTCTACCGATAAGGAGATGGGTTTCGGCGGATAGAATGTCTGACTGGGGTTTCTCATAATACAGTTATTAATTGTGTTAAAGAGGTGAGAAACAGCCGCTCAACTCAACCTGATTATTATGAAATTCCCGAACTAGCCCTGATAGATACAGCAGATTCCACGTTTATGAAAAACACCGGGCTATCGCTCTATCTCCGCCGTAGGGACACATAACTCGGCTGTTGTCCCTACTTCATAAACCTGGAATAGGCTCTAATCTGTGTTTCATCTGAGATCTTGCACCATTCTCAATCACCCTTCTATGGGCGGGCTAGAAGAGCAACCGCCCACAAGAAAATTTACTCTTTATGGAAGAGACCCAAAAGGCCTTTTAAGCAAGAATGGTGCAAGATGTCAGTTTCATCGGACTGATGTTCACTCCTATTAGCGCATGAATAGATATCCCAAATAATTTCTATACGCAGATTTGGCTCCCATATTTTGTGGCAACCCAGGCACAAATCTATGCCTAACGGCATCAAAAGTTTTGGAATAATAGGCGTGAAGATTAGAGTAAAAAAGACAGATTCAGAATCAACAAAAAGTTTTTTAATTTAAATCGCTGCGGTTATTCACAACGGTTGCTCTGCTTGAGAAGGTGCCTCTTCTGGCAGCGGAATAAACTCTGTCTCTTGAGGAACCTGAGCAAACCGTCCCTCTCTCCAATCGAGTTTAGCTTCCTCAATGCGCGAGTGGCGACTCGAAACAAAATTCCACCACTTATGCCGCTCACCAACAGGTTCACCGCCAATCACAATACAACGAGCCTTGCCTGAAGCAGAAATGTTTACTTCAGTGCCTGAATTTAGAACTGCCAACCGATGTTGTTCCAGAGGCACTCCATCGAGCAAAAGCCCCTCTGTTACGCTGTAAACCGCCTGTTCGCTGTAATGGCCCGGTAAGGTAAATTCTTGTCCAGCAGTTAGTTGCACGTCCAGATAAATCATGGGTGAAAATATTTGAACTGGCGAAGTACGACCATAGGCCTCACCGGCAATTAGGGTGAACGAAACTCCTGCATCCTCCCAAACAGGCAGCTCAGAAGCCGGATGATGCCGAAACCAGGGGTCGGTTTCTTCGTATTCATCGGGAAGTGCTATCCAGGTTTGAATGCCATGCAGGATGGCTTCTTTGCTGCGCTCATCGTCAGGCGTGCGTTCGGAGTGGACAATGCCTCGCCCTGCTGTCATCCAATTCACCGCACCGGGACGGATTTCTTGAACGCTGCCGACACTATCGCGATGCAGCAAAACACCTTCAAACAGGTAGGTGACGGTTGCTAAGTTGATGTGCGGATGCGGTCTGACATCCACGCCCCGGCCGGGTGGAAACACCGCAGGGCCCAGATGGTCAAAAAAGATAAACGGGCCTACCAGTGCTAGAACGTCTGAGGGAAGCAAGCGACGGGCTTGGAACCCACCCAAATCTTGAATGTGTGGCTCAATGAGATGCTGGATGGTATCCGTCATAATGTTTATGAAGTTGCGAACGCTAATTGTTTATGTCAAAAGTGCATTATACAAAAAGCTATCCTTAGTAGAGGCCGATCGCAATATCAGTGACTGGTCTAAACTTTCCCAATCGAAAGCGGTTGTAGAGTGTCGAGTTCTCAACGAGCTTTCTGCTTACGAGACGATGGAGAGTTCATCACTGACTTGAACCCGACCTTTGACCAGGGAGCGAATCAGACGATCGAGTGAGCCACGTTCTTCTTCACTGATGGACTCATCAAGGATAGCGGCCATCATGCCGTAGCGGTCAGCTTTGGTAACGCGGTGAGTATCGGTGACAGTGGCAATTAATTCGTTGATAGCGCCGGGGAGAAGATTAACTGGAGACATGGGATTATTTTGAACTCGACACCTTAATCATCTCGTGTTTTCTTCTAAGAGCAAGTGATGGTGCTGGTTTTTTTGCGTGATAATACTGAAAATATTGGGTGAACCAAGTCCGTGTTACCAGTGATCGAAGTCACAACATTGAAACCAATGCAGCGGTGGAAAAATTACAACCCACCTTCCGCCCTTTGACTATCACACCGTGATAATTTTCGTCTTTCACGAGTCAGAACTTCCTGCTGTGCAAAAGTTTCAGACCTTCATAGGAAGAACTGCCCCTTCTTCAACCAATTCTCAACAAGTAACGACTGTTGACTTTTTATTTGCTCAAAATTGATGCAAACCTCATGGCTTGGGCAAAAATACCTGAATGTGAGAGTCATATCAAATCCGCCCTTCATCGGAATTATTCATCTCTCTTCCCTTCCTCTGTATCCTCTGCGTCCTCTGTGGTTTAATCATTCCGATATAACCGGAATTGATATCAAAGGGCCGGACGTGGGGTGTAAGACACCAGAAAAATGATAATTGGGCCCACTAAGTAGGGCTTGCTGAATAAGTGGTTCAAGTAAACACTGTATGGATTTTCGGACGAAGAAAGGTAGTAATGGTGCAAGAAAAACAGGTATAATGACTCAAAACCCGTGCATCACCATTTGCGCTCGTGTACCGAAAAGCTGAGCTTGCCCCAAGCCCCCCATCCGACTTTGAACTACCCTTTGAAGGAAGGTTGTCAGCAGATAACCGTTGGGTAAAGATGGCAGAACTTATCCCGTGGGATGAATTTGAAGCAGAATATGCTGAAAATTTCCCCACCGAAATAGGCGCACCCGCTAAGTCATTTAGGATGGCATTGGGGGCATTAATTATCAAAGAGAAACTTGGAATTAGCGATAGAGAGACAGTAGAACAAATTCGTGAAAACCCCTATCTGCAATACTTTATCGGTCAATCAACCTACAGTAATGAACTCCCATTTGACCCATCACTATTAGTTCACTTTCGTCACCGAATTAGTGCGAACCTAATTAATAAAGTGAACGAACGCCTGGTGGAAAAACTGCGCGAAACTACCCCAGTCAAACCAGAAAAAAAAAAGGATTCGGACGCAAAAAATGAGTCGCCCAATCAAGGAAAATTAATCATAGATGCGACCTGTGCCCCAGCAGATATTAGCTATCCGACCGACTTAGGACTATTAAACCGAACCCGAGTTCATACCGAAAAAATCATCGACATTCTCTATAAATCTCTCACAGTAAAAATCAAGAAAAAACCCAGAACCTACCGAAAAATAGCCAGAAAAGACTACTTAGCAGTAGCCAAACAACGACGACCGACCAGAAACAAAAAAATCCAAGCAATTAAAAAACAACTGCAATATATCAAAAGAAACTTGGCTCATATCAATCAGCTAATCGAATCAGGTGCGACTCTGGAAAGTCTGACCAAAAAGCAATATAAAACTTTGCTAGTTCTCACAGAAGTCTATCGCCAACAACTCTGGCTATTTGAAAATAACAAACAGAGTATTGAGGACAGAATAGTAAGTTTAAGCCAACCCCACATCCGTCCCATTATTAGAGGTAAAGCAGGAAAATCAGTAGAGTTTGGAGCTAAACTGTCAGCGAGTTGCTTTGAGGGGTATGTGTTTTTGGAGCGAATAAGCTGGGATAATTTTAACGAATCAGGAGACTTAAAAGCCCAAGTAGAAGCATTTAAAAGTTACACAGGATACTATCCAGAATCAGTCCATGCAGATCGCATTTATCGAACAAGGGAAAACCGAGCTTGGTGTAAAGAAAGAGGAATTAGAATTAGTGGCCCTCCGTTAGGAAGGCCACCAGCAAATGTCAGTAAGGAAACAAAGAAACAAGCCTGGGAAGATGAGAGAGTTCGTAACTCTATTGAAGGCAAATTTGGACAAGGGAAAAGAAGATTTAGCTTGAATCGGGTGATGGCTAAACTTGATAATACTTCTGGTACAGCCATTGCTATTACTTTTTTAGTAATGAACCTTTCTACCTGGTTAAGACGGGTTTTTTGTGTGTTTTTCTGCCGATTTCCCAAAATAAGGTCTGGTTACGCTTCAATGATTGTCAAAAATTATATTTTGGTCAATTACAAAAACCAAAACTTATGCTTCGCCGAACTTGAATCACCCATCAATTGCGATCGTGGTTTTCCCTAACTTATTCAGCAAGCCCTAAGTACGTAAGAGCAGGTATTAGGTCTCTTGACGACTGGAAATCAGCTTTTCCGGGTTAACGTTTCTCTGCTTCGCCAATGAGCGTAAAAGCGGCCCAATCTACAGGATTAGGATGTTTGACCAATGTCACCAGCATGGCCTTCCGCAGCGCTTGGGCAATATCAGGGGTTAGCTGCATCTGCCGATAAAATTCCGCCATCAAGTCGGCTGTTGATTGGTCGGCTACTGACCACAGAGAAACTACAACACTCGGAACGCCTGCTGCAATAAACGATCGCGATAAACCAATGATGCCATCACCTGTAATACG